>CALARM010000876.1 GCA_937888925.1 uncultured Synergistia bacterium
TTAAACATGCAAATAAAATGAAAAATGCTTTTAATATTGATACGGCTAAAATTTATGATACTGAACATGCCGTAGCAATTCACATGACTTTAAAACCGGGAGAGTCTTTAAAACCTCATATAACCCCTGTAGATGTTTTCTTTTATGTTCTTGAAGGAGAGCCATTTATAGAAATAGGTGATGAGAAAGTGAAAGTTTTTGCAGATCATATTGTAGATAGCCCTGCCAAAATCCCTCACTGTATATATAATGAAAGCGATAAAATAGCAAGAATACTTGTTGTAAAAGTTCCGAGGCCGGCAGCGGAAACTAAATTTGTAGAAAAAAAAGTTTGAATGATTTAGTGAAGGGTGAAGAGTGAGGAGAAAGAGCTTTTGCCGAATCAGTAATATATAAAGAAACCTCGCGTCACGCGTCACGATCTTACAAAAGGAGGAAATAAAACAATGAAAAGAAATATAATAAAAATAGATGAAGATAAATGCACGGGATGCGGTCTCTGTATTCCGAACTGCCCGGAAGGAGCTCTCCGGGTAATAGACGGCAAAGTGCGACTCATAAGCGATCTGTTCTGTGACGGCCTTGGTGCCTGTATAGGACACTGTCCGGAAGGAGCCATAGCCATAGAAGAAAGAGAAGCGGAAGTTTACGATGAAGCAAGGGTTATGGAAAATGTAGTAAAAGGCGGAAAGAATGTAATTAAAGCTCATCTGGAACATCTTAAAGAACATAATGAAATTACATATTTACAGCAGGCAGTAGATTTTTTAAAGTCAAAAAATATGGAAATTCCAATCGGAATAGAAGAGGAAAGACCGGTAAATCATCATAAAGGATGTCCCGGTGCAAGGATGATCGAACTGGGAGAGAAACAGGAAAAACCTGCAGCGGGGCAGGATGTGGAGTTAACATCTGAACTGAGAAACTGGCCAGTAGAACTGACTCTATTGAACCCTGATGCACCTTATCTGAAAAAAGCAGATCTTCTGGTGGCTGCCGACTGTGTTGCCTTTGCATATCCGAATTTTCATAAGAAATTTCTGGCAGGAAAAATACTGACAATTTTCTGCCCGAAGCTGGATAAAACTATAGACGAGTATATTGATAAACTTTCTCATATATTTAAGAATGGAGATATAAAATCAATAACCCTTGTGCATATGGAAGTTCCCTGCTGTTTCGGTACGGAAAAAGTTGTGAAAATGGCTATGGAAAAAGCCGGAAAAGATATTACGTTGGAAAGACACATTATCTCTCTGAAAGGAGAAATAAAAAGTCAGGAGGGTAGATAATGGAATTTTATGAGAAGCTGGAAAATCATTATGATAAAATGACCCGTTTAAATGAAAGAATAAATAAAGAAAAATCACTCCTTGAGAAATGGGTGACAAAGTATAAATTTCAATCTTCAGTAGATGTGGCATGTGGTACAGGGCTCCATGCCATATTACTGTCGCAGATGGGAATTAAAACTACAGGTGTTGATATATCTGAACATATGTTGAAGCAGGCCGCCATACATGGAAAAGAATTCGGAGGAAAAGTCACATGGCTTCTTTCTTCTATGGAAGAATTAAAGAGTAAGGTTTATGAAGGATATGATTCCATCTTCTGTATCGGTAACTCTATACCGCATATTTTAGACGGACCTTCTCTTGAAAAAACCTTTAATGGTTTTTATGAGGTTTTAAATCCCGGCGGAATACTGGTTATTCAATTATTGAATTATAAAAAAATTTATGACACTGAAAATCGTATTGTCGGTATTCACAGGGAAAAAGACACTGAATATATAAGGTTTTATGATTTCCATCCCGTTCTCACTTTTAATATTCTTATCGTAACCTGGGAAGGCAGTAAAAGTAATTATAAACTTCAGTCTACAGAACTTTATCCTTACAGGAAAGAAGAATTAGACATAATTTTACGAAAAGTGGGATTTAAACAATTTGAATATTACGGAGATATGGCATTTTCTCCTTTTGATGAGGATAATTCTTCCAATCTTGTTCTGGTAGCCAGAAAGAACCCGGACTGATCTCTCTGTTGCAGGAAAATTATAAAATCAGTACGGTAATTTTATCGTAAAAATGCTTCCTTTCCCGGGAGTGCTTTTAACTGTTATTTCTCCGTTATGTTTTTTTATTATATCATAGCTTATACTCAAACCGAGACCTGTTCCTTTTCCTACATCTTTTGTAGTAAAAAATGGTTCGAATATTCTGTTTATATATTCTTCTTTAATACCGTATCCTGTGTCAGATACTGAAATAAAGATTGAATTTTCTTCTTCCCATGTTTTTATTTTTATTTCCCCATGTTTTTCAATGGCCTGTGATGCATTTATAAGAAGGTTTAAAAATACCTGGTTAAGTTCCTGGGGGTAGCATTTGATGTTTCTTATGGCGCCATATTCTTTGTTTACCGTAGCTTTATATTTCAGTTCATTCCATACTATATTTATCGTGCTTTCCATACATTCATTTATGTCTGCTTCTTTATAATTTGTTTCATCTATTCTTGAAAAACTTTTTAAATTCTCAACTATTTTCTTTATTCTACCTGCTCCGTCAAGGGATTCGTCTATTAAATCTTTCAGATCGTTGATTACATAATCGATCTTTAGCAACTTTCTTTTGACTTCTATTGAAGATAGAGAAGCTTCTATGTTGTGAGATTTTATAATTTCACTCTGAATATCAATAAATTCTACAAGTTTATTAATATATTTATTCAGTGCTCTCAGATTGCCGGCTATAAATCCTACCGGATTATTTATTTCATGAGCCACCCCTGCTGCAAGCTGGCCTATAGATGCCATCTTTTCTCGATGCAACAGTTGTGAATGGGTTATTTTTAATTTGTTGTATGCTTCCTCCAGTTCCATTTTTTGCTGATTTATACTTAAATTTTTATTCCATCCTTTTACAAGGGAGTCTACAAGACAGTAAAGTTCATTTGTAACGAAAGGTTTTTTTATGTAATAAATATTTTCCTGTAAACTTTCAGTTATCTCATCAAGTGTTAAATCAGTTGCCGTTACTATAAGGATTATAACGTCTCTGTCGATCTTTCTGACTTCCTTCCCTGTTTCCATTCCGTCCAGAAAAGGCATCATATAATCCAGTATACAGAGAGGTATCCTCACGCCTTTGCTGTACTGCCATTTAAAATGTTCCAGAAGGTCTTTCCCGTTCTCGAAAAATGCCGGTTCAAATCCTTTTTCTTTCGGAAGGATAGGGCCATCTTTTTTGCCTGAAAAGATTTTCTTATACATCATTAAAAAAACTTTGCCATCGTCTGCTATCAAAATTTTGTTGTTATATATAACTTCCATCCCCTTACATTAACTTATAACCGCATACGATACAGAAATTGGTATTATGGTTAAGTTCTCCGCACGATGGGCATTTTACTGAATTATTTTCAAATGAAGGAATTTTCTGCGTATATCTATTTTCTTCCGGTACAGGTAATGTATGAGGATATGCGAGTTCGTGACTCTTTTCAGAATAGAAATCCGAAATAACTCTGCTTCCCTGGAAAACCTCTTTCTTTTCCAGTAATCCTTCTATAATATTGAAGATAAACTGAAAATATATAAATTGCTCTTTTATATAATCATAGTTCAGCAGATCCGTTTCAAGAGCCGGTTCGAAAAATTCGCTTCCTCTGTGCATGGCTATATACAATTTTCTGTCTTTTACAGATATCCATATGTAGTCGGATTTTATATTACCTACTCCTGTAAAATTTTCAGGTAATAATCCTTTAATCTCAAGATAATTATTACTCATAATATTTGCAGTTATATTCTCTTTAAATTTTTCCGGGAAAGTAGCCATACAGAAAAAACCTTTAAAATTACTCCCTCCAATTAATGATGAGCTGAAGGTGGCTGAAACTTCCGACATTTCTATTGCCACATCTTTTATATGACCGTTAAAATAATCATCTCCGCCGAATGTAACAGAAGGGCCATGTTCGAAGAAATTACTGTTGAAAAAATCTAGTCTTTCAATACATCCGGAAGGATTGTAAAGAATTTCACAGGGAAAAAAATTAATTGTCTTACCTATAACAGTGGTTTTAAATTGTTCGTAATATCCTGTTTTTTTTATGATGGAATTATTGACTGCCATAATTATCCATCCGAATATGCAGAAAGCCACGGGCGCTATACAGCCGCATAGGATTAACTTGCTGCTTATAAGATATATACCTGTAAATACAACTCCTCCGATAAGAAGAAAAAATGAAGGCCAGATAAAAATATCTGCGCGATGCTGATGCTTTTTCCTTGCTATATCAAGTTCTTTTAGCTCAGGCAGAAGTCTCTCTTTGTAATATTCCTGAAATTTTTCTTCTGAAAATCTTTCTTCATAATCCATATTTATCTCACCTGTTTATATGAGAATCGTAACGTGTAAAGAGTTACGATATAAACTGTAGCTATGATATAGTTATTTCCTGACAGATCCGAAGTTATGAAACACACTATAAATTATTTCTATTATATCATTTTCGACAAATATCATGAAAGTTTTTATATAAAAATTCTTGCAATTAAATTATTTATATGATATAATTCAAAAATTGAATATTTTAAATTTCGAATTATTAAAAAATTGAAGGTTTTAATTATGAAAAATAAAGAACTTGTTAAATGTTTGACCGATTCCTGTGTTGAAATAGGCGATGTTATGTTTTATCTTGTACTGAGCCATGCCCGGAGTGCTCAGAGCCTGACACTGTCTCATATTAAAGTCCTGAAACTTCTGGGGTTTAAAAAAGGTCTTAAAATGAAAGATATATCTGATATTTTGTCTATAGCTCCCGGCGGAGCCACCTATATAATAGATAATCTCATAAAAGCCGGGCTTGTAGAAAGATACAGATTGGATGAAGACAGGAGAATCGTTTATATCAGATTAACGGAAGAGGGACATAAGAAGCTGGATGATCTCAGGGATGCAAAAAGACATGCATGGGAGCAGATACTGGAAGATGTACCTTCAGAAGAACTTGAAGAACTGTTAAACGGTATGAAAATTGTAAAGAAATTTGTTTCGAGAATCAGGGAGAGAGAACTAAGCTGATATCAGGAGGTCGGTTATGAAATATTTTTTTATCTTTATCATGTTAATATCTGTATTTTTTCAATCAGGATGTAAAGAGAGGAATGGAAATATAAAGGCTTCCGGCACTGTAGAGGCTACCGAAATAAATATGGCTGCAAAAGTGTCAGGAAGGGTTGAGAAATTTATAGAAGAGGGAAAAAAAGTAAAGAAAGGGCAGGATATTATATGGCTTGACAGGGATGAACTGACCCATCAGGCAGAACAATCGG
>CALARM010000877.1 GCA_937888925.1 uncultured Synergistia bacterium
AATTATTTTTCTTCGTAAGAGCCTGTCAGGCAGAAGCTGATAAAATGGTTACCAATTTACCTGGTGGGGTACTAAGGTCAGTAAGAAATTTAAATTCTATACACATCAAAAGGGAGGCCTGTATTTTATGTATAGCAATATCTTAAAGAAATCTTTAATATTTATCTTAATCATATTTTTACCGGTTAATCTATCCTGTAAAAACAGAGCTGAAGAGATGGTTCTGAAAGGGAACAATCTTGCAGATGAGAAAAAGTATGATGAAGCAATTAAGGCCTATGATGAAGCAATTAAAATCGCTCATGACCATAAAACTGCATGGAATAACAAAGGCCTTATTCTTGCAGATCAGGGAAAATATGAAGAAGCAATCAAATGCTTTGATAAAGCCATATCTATTGACTCGAAATTCGTCCAGGCTCTTTATAACAAAGGAACTGTTCTCTGTGACCAGGGAAAATTCGATAAAGGCAGAGAATATTTTGAAAAGGTTTTAAAAATTGATCCGGACCATAAAGAAGCCAGACAACTTCTGGGAGAATAATGAGGCCTTTCCAAATTAACCTTTCAAGATGGTGAAGGATTCCTCTTTACTCTGTAGAACTTAGAAAATTCGAAATAACAACCATGACCGGAGCGGTCGCAACTGAATATGAGAAATGGTATACAGTGAAGCATCACATTCCATTATTATCATATAAATTATTTTAAGGAGACTTAAAGATGGAACATAATTCTGACAGAAACATGACAAGAAGAGATTTTATCAAACTCGGAAGCGGTATTGCCGGTATATTACTGGTTCCTTCTATTGTATCAGGCGTACAGGCAATGGAATATTTCAGTTCCATACCGAAATTCCCTGAAAATCCCGACGGACTCATATATTATACTGCCCATATAGAAAACAACGGATGGGCAGACTGGTGCAAAGACGGAGAAGTCTGCGGCACACCTGATAATAAAAGAGCCATAGGAGCTATGGCAATCAAGTTTCGAGCAGGTATAGCATCCTATGAAGCATATCTGCAGGGCCTTTCCTGGACAGACTGGTACGGCAATGGAGATATATGCGGTTTTATAAATGGAGGACAGCCCTGGGGAGCTTTTAAAATAAGAGTGCCCAAAATAAGCGTTTTCTACAGAGCTCATTTTTATGGCTCAGGATGGACTCAGTGGTATAAAGATGGTAAAACATGCGGTTATACAGGCAAAGATAATAAAATTCTGAATGCAATAGAAATAACCTGCACAAAACCATAATGAGAAAAAACATATTATCAAATATAAGCCTTAAACTGCCCCTGACAGCAGGGATTTTTTTACTTTTTATTCTGTTAATAAATAAAATAAGTCTCGAACCAAACTGTATTACAATGAATATAATCTCACCTGAAGATGATGTATATCAACTGTTTTATGATAAAGGCAGAGGTTTTAATGAAGAGGATTCAATTAAAACTGAAGTAAAAAAAGGTGAAAATAATATAAAATTCTTCCAGTTGCCTCCAGGTAAATTCAATACAATAAGAATCGATGTTGGAGCAAAAGAGGGAGAAATAATAATAAAATCCATAAAATTTATTCATTATTTCAACAGTTTGTCTCTAAAAATCACCCTTTATAATTTTTCACCTGACGATATAAAAAAATCATTCAATCCTGAAGGCAAATTGACTTATTTGACCAGTAAAGACGGAGTGCTTCATGTTATATCTAAAGGCACAGATCCGGCCTTTATTTTCAAAGGAAATCTTGCACACATATACAGTAATATGTCAAAAACTATTCTGTATAAAAAATTATTTCTCTATATACCATCACTGTTTCTATCATTTCTTCTATCTATTTTACTAAATTTCGTCATCACCATTCTGAATTTAAGTGAACCGGTAGAAAGAAAAATAGGATATTTCAGGGAATTCTGTGTTTTTTTATGGCAGATGGTAAAGGACAGGAGAATCATTTTCGAGCTGACAAAAAAGGATTTTCAGACCAGATATCTCGGTTCATATCTCGGTATCCTATGGGCTTTTGTCAATCCTACCGTAAATATTCTCATTATGTGGTTTGTTTTTCAGGTAGGATTTAAATCACAGCCTGTAGATAATTTCCCTTTTATACTCTGGCTTATATGTGGAATGCTGCCCTGGTTCTTCTTTGCCGAAGGTCTCAGCAGTGCCACAGGTTCCATACTGGATAATAAATATCTCGTAAGTAAAGTAGTATTCAGAGTAAGTATATTACCTGTAATAAGAGTACTGTCAGCTCTGTCTATACACCTCTTTTTTATTCTGGTAATATTTCTTATGTTTTTTGTATATGGTTATAAACCGGATATATATACATTACAGGTTCTGTATTATTTATTTGCAACAATTGTTTTACTGCTGGGCCTTTCGTGGATTACATCATCAATAGTTATCTTTATAAGGGATCTATCACAGGTAATAGGAGTAATATTACAGTTTTTTTTCTGGCTTACACCCATATTCTGGTCACTCAAGATGGTACCTGAAAAAATGCACTGGTTTTTCAAAATGAATCCTGTTTATTATATAACAGAAGGATACAGAGAGACTTTCATATATAAAGTCTGGTTCTGGCAACATCCCTGTCTTATGCTTTACTTCTGGGGCTTTACACTTACCGTGTTTGTCATGGGAGCCCTCATATTCAGGAAACTGAGGCCCCATTATGCAGATGTTTTGTAGTGGCAGGTACGGAACCTGCCACTACAGGGGTTTATTTATAAAACTCTCCTAAAATATTCTGTGCTTCAATCTGTAATTCCGGGTGATTGCTGCGAAGAGCACTCATAACATGGAGTAAAGCTTTATCTTTATTAATTTTCACCATATTCATGAGAGCAGAAATCTTTACTTCCAGAGTTCCTTCTCTTATGGAATTGGCAAGTCCATCTATTATATCTCCTTCATCTGGAGATAACTGTATTTCAAGTTTTTGAATATCTTTTCTTGTTAACCCCAGAGAACCGATGTTTCTGAAATTTATATCACCATCGATTTCTTCGGAAGATAAAACAGAAAGTCCCGGGAAATCATGTTCAAGGAGTCGTCTTATCGAAAGACGACATTCGGAAGAAGACACTATTACAGGATTTAAAAAATCCGACTCTTTTGCTTCTTCAAGCTTTTTATTCACCACTTCAAAGAGATAACCCTGAAGTTTTTTTATGACAGGCGATGAAGGTTTCACACTTTTAAGAAGTCTCATTATAAATTTTTCAAAGTCCCTTTCAAGGGTAAAACCGGCAATTTCTCCGGAATGATCAAGAAGTTCCCTGCAGATAATCTTTCTAAGGGATTTTCTTACATATTCCGATATTGTATCAGGCTGTCTGATATAAGAATAGATTGCCATAGTTTCAAAAATAACATTCAAATTTCTTACAGGAATTCTCTCTTTTAATAAATTCCTCAGAACAAGGTGAATTTCCGTAAGAGAAAGTTTATGGGGATAAATTTCATCAACTACTACAGGGTTTATTTTTTTCAATGCCTGAATTAACGATGCACTTTCCTGGAGTCCGAATAATTCTCCGACATGAGTTTTTATAACCTCTGACAGATGCATTATAATAATATTTACCGGCTCAAAGATCATAAAATCTGTTTTTTCTGCTTCATACCTCTGAGATTGTTCAATCCAGACAGAAGGAAGGGAGTAAACAGGATCATTACATTTTTCACCTTTTAAAATATCCAGAAGTTCTGCTTTATGGGTTGCAAGAAGTTTTCCCGGCCTCAGTTCTCCTCTTGCTGCTTCCACATCATAAACCTTTAAGATATACATGCCGGAATTAATAAGCATATTATCACGGAAACATATTCGCGGCAAAGCAAATCCAAGTTCCAGAGCTATATGACGTCTGAGGGTTGCCAGTCTTTCCTGCAGTTCTCCCCCGTAATTGGGATCTATAAGAGAGAGAAGCTCTTTGCCTAATTCTATTGTAAGAGGCTCAAGAGGGATAATATTAAACACTTCTTCCGATTTTTCAAACTGCTCTGATGTTTCCTGGCAGAGAAAAGGAACAGACTGGGTTACATTAAGATGACGCCACATTATAGCGGAATAAAGGTTTTTATAGGGATGTTTAAGAGTCTCTCTGTCACAGTATCTCATAGCTTTCTGGTAGGACTGTGCTGCTTCTCTGGTCATTCCTCTCTCTTTATACATATCTCCGAGATCACTGTAATATATCGGCTCTCCGGGATTTAAACCTATGGCTCTTTCATAATGTTTTATGGCTTTGGTGTAATCTCCTTTTCTCGAATATAAACCTCCAAGGGCATGATGGGCTTTATGGTTGAAATCACTTACTTTCAGACTCAAAAGGTATTCATCTTCCGCTTTATCGTAATTTCCCATAACCTCATAGGTTTTTGCAAGATGATAGTTTGCATATAAATGCCTGGGGTTAATTTGAAGGATATTATTAAAATAATCTATTGCTTCATTGTATTTTCCTTCACTCAGGCTTATAATGCCAAGTCCTTCGTAAGCAGAACAGAAACGTCCGTTAAGTTCCAGACTTTTCTTATAAAATTCGACAGCCCTGTCTGAAATATTTTTTTCATGGAATGCATGGCCCAGATGATAATAAATCTCTGATGCAGGTTTGATTTCTACAGCATGTGAAAGATAGTCAATTACATGGTCATAATCCTTCAATTCTCTGTAGAGAAGGGCTATCTGAAGATAATTCTGTATATTATCAGGTTCTAATTTTATCCTGTCAGATACGAAATTTACTCCCTTCAAAAATTCTTCTCTCGCCTTCTGTTCATTTCCCTGTCTTACAAGTACTATGCCTTTTTCCAGCGTACATATGGGAACTAAAGAAGGATTGAGGGAAAGGGCACTGTCAAAGCTATTAATTGCCTGATCCAGCTTTCCTGTAAGGGCATAAAATCTTCCCAGTTCTATGTGAACCTCATAAAAGCCCGGCGCCATTCTGAGTGCTTCCTGATAATTTCTCTCAGAAAGATTCCACAGTCCCTGTTCCTGATAAACACGGGCAAGCTGTTTATGAGCCCAGGGAGAAGGTTTGAGCTTAATTGCCCTTTCATACATATTACCTGCTTTTGTAAGTTCATACTGATGATAATAAATATCTCCCAGGCCTGAATAGTGTAAACTTTCTTCAGGTTCATAATCAATGGCCATACCGTAATAAAATACTGCGTTCTGGTAATCTTTTTTAAGAAAATAAAGAAGGCCCAGTATACCGAAAGGCCATCCTTCACTCGGATAAATTTCCGCCAGCTTTTCACCTCTCTCTATAGCTTCTTTATGATTTCCCTGATCACATAATAATATTATAAGAGCTCTGTAGGCTTCACCTGATTTCGGCTCCAACTTTATAGCTTTTTCATAATTCTCAAGAGATTTCTTGAAATTCTTTATTTCTCTGCAGGCATTTCCGAGAGCAAGATAAAATACCGCTCTGGATTTATCAATAGATATAGCTTTTTCAAAACTTTTTATACTTTCTTCGTATTTTTCCAGTTTACCGTACAAAAGGCCGAGATTATAATAAACCATAGAAAAGCTCGGAGAATTTTCAAGAGATTTCTGGTAATAGTTCAGAGCTTCTTCATAGTTGCCGAGATGCATATAAACATCTCCCATACCTTTAAAAGCAAAGGCATCTTTTGCACTGAGACGAAGAGCCTTTCTGTGGTTGTTAAGGGCATCATGGTAACGACCGAGTTTTAGATAGGTATTTGCAAGGGCATTATAGGAATAAACATCCTGAGCATCAAGTTCGACAGATTTGGAAAACTCTACCAGTGCATCATCAAATCTTCCCTCTTTGAAATAAGCATTACCCAGGTTATAATGTGTATACGCATCAGAAGGCTCAATCTCAAGGGCTCTCTGATAATTATCAATGGCAAGATGTATTTCTCCTTTATGATGATAGAGTCTTCCAAGGCGTAAAAAAGCTGTTGGCTCCTGGGTATCACTCTGAACCTTTCTTTTATATTTATCAAACTCTTCTTCAAGATCATATTTATCAGGGTTATAATACTCGGTTTTTCTATAGGATCTTGTCAGTAATTTCTCAAAAAAATTCTTTTCTCTTATCACATTCACTATCCCCTCTCTGCATATTTTATACAATCCTGTGAAAATTATAATTTCGACAGATATTTTTTTCTTTCCTCTAAATATACGGATAAAATTGAATTTTACAGAAATGATTAAGAAAATATCAGAAGAAATAAAGAAAATAACAATGCTGAATTAACAGTCCGTGAAAGGATTTAATATAGTCAAATTGTTATCGATAATCTGACCATGTTGAAGATCTTCCGTATAAATAATATTGCATTCATTAACCAGAGAAGCAGATAAAATTAATCCATCCCAGTAAGAAAAATTATATTTTATTGACAATTTTATGGCTAATTCTATTACCTGTTTATCTATGAGGACTATTCTATAAGTATCAAAAAGGTTTTTAACAATCATATCTAACTTTATCAGGTCTACATTATATTTTCTACTCATAATCCATACAAATTCATTTATAACCTGGGTACTGAGAATTATATTTTTATGATTGAGAAGCTCAATAGATTTATTTTTCTTATTCAATTCACTTATTGAATAAGCATATATCAAAATATTTGTATCAAGAAAGCTATTGTTGTTCATTGTCATAAATCTTTTCTCTATCAAATTTCCATTTTGTTGTATCAATATTTATCTGATTTATAAGTAGTTTATCAACTACACTTTCTTCATCAATCTTTATTGTAATATCTATATTTTTATTACAAAATTCATCAGGGAGTTCAAAAGATAAAAAATTACTTTCCAATTTTAATTTTTTATGTAGTACACTCATACATTTAAGCCTCCTTGCAGATATTTCCCCTGCTTCTTTTTATTTTAACATATTACAAAAAAATTATAAATGCTGACTGATGAATATTTTTTATAACACTATTTTATTTACAAACACTGAGCCATACAATTCCTGCAATAAGAGTCAGAACCGTAACAGGCACACCAGCTTTCAAATATTCTACAAATGTAATATGAACGTTTCTCCTCCTGGCAGATTCGGCGACAACAGGGTTTTCATGTTAACAAAAAAAATCAGTAAATTTTTAATAATTCATCCACAAACACTCCTCCCTATCTGGTTTCTCTTTTTTATTCTTCGCATAACTTGACGGGCAACTCACTACAGTTTTTACACGCCGCCATCCAGAATACAATTCTTCCATTAGCTTGCAATTGTATCCGGAGAGAGCTACTTTTCCTTTAACAACATGTAATACTTCTGATAATTTTACATGTTCCTCATCCGTCATCTCGAATTCGTAATCCTTGCCGGTTCTGGTAGATAACACATATGGCGGATCGCAGTAAAAAAGAGTGTCTTCTGTATCGTAACATTTAATTACGTCAACAGCCGGGCGGTTTTCAATCTGCACGTCTTTAATTCTATTAATTGCCAGAATGAGTTTTGTCAGTATATTTGCCCATCGTTTTGCCTGGCTCTGAGAGCCTTTGATACTATGTCCCCATCCGACTTTCCTGTTTTGAAGTCCACGTCCGGACATAGACTGAGTAATAATAGTCAATACTCTTCTGGCTCTTTCCATGTCTGAATCAGCATTGTCACTGAATTCTTCCTTGTAGCATTTTTCGTATTCTTCCCGGGCGCAGGGAGTGAGATAAATTAAAGATAGAAATTGTAACGGCTTTTCTCTCAACACCTTAAAGAGATTGACTATTCTGCCGTTAAGATCGTTATAAATTTCTACGGGGGAAGGTTCTCTATTGAGAAGTATATTCATACCGCCTCCATAGGGTTCCACGTAGGTGTTACAAGGCGGCAAGAGTGGAAGTATCCAATCCGCCGAGTAGAATTTGCCTCCGATATACGGGAAGGCATTGATTTTTCTAATAAAAATTCCTCCTTTATAATAAAATAGTATACTCTTAAATATAATAATCTAAAGTATACTATTTTTTAATATCACTATTTTTCTAACAATTCCAAATTATACCATTTCACATATTTGCACGAAGTAATAGGCCTGTCATATTTATATCTTATTCCATCATCTAAATTCCCTTCTATAGTGGTAATGGTTTTTCCGTCCAGATTAACTTTCACGACAAACCCGGTATGAAGGGGTTTTCCAGTGGCTGAATCTATCAATAAAAATACATCCTTTTCTGCCGGTGTTTGGCTGTAAATTCCCTTTTGCCGGGCCCACTCTTCCATTGCCCATGTATCCCCTGTCTTCGGATTGTCTATTCCTGCCTGGCCGATTACCCAGCAGGTGAAGGCAGCACACCAGGGGTTCCCCTCAGAAAGTCCGACATATTCAAGATATTTTTTTACCTGTGGGCCTGAATTACTCCCATTTATTTCTTTAAAGTCCTGTCCTCCGAGTTTTCTTTCTTTCTCGCATATTTCAATGACATCTGTTATTACATTTGTCTTTACTTCAGTTTTTATTGGTTCTTCCCTGCTTTCCAAAGGATTTTCGTTTAACCATCTGGCTTTTTCATCTCCAAGTTTACGGAGATCCAAAATAAGGACTTTTTTTCCATCTTCTCCTGAAAAAGAATAAGCCTTCGGAGGGTTCTGCTGAAAATCTATATATATGCCTTTGCAGTCTATTGGTTTTAAAGGATACATTGTTATTTTATCATTCGACACGGATTTAATCTCCTTTTCATTATTAATTAATTGCTTTAAAGCCTCATCTCTATTCAGCCAACCCTGAAGAAAAATCTTTTGAGAAGGAGCTTCCTGGCATCTGGTATATCTGTATTTCTTCCTATTCTCCACTATTTTTAAAGCAAAATCTTTATTATTATTTTTCAGTAGTTTTTCTCTTGTAGTATCGCCATAGAGACCTGTCATTTCAATATTTAAAGCTTCCTGGATAAATATAATCATTCCAGATACGCCGAAGTTGACGGCGGTATCAAAAAGAACTTGAAGTAATTCGTGAATAAGAATATCAACTTCTGGTATCACTTTAAAATATTTATCGAAATATATAGTCTTTACAGTATCGAGTGATATATCCTTCACATCTGCCTTGTTTTTTTTATTGTCTGCAAGCCATTTATTATATACCACTTGGGTTATACCATGATTTGTTCTACCTCCGGGATCTGCTGGATTGTCTACAAAACCGCCTTCCCATTGCAGAACAAAATCTATACATTGATTGAATTTATCTATTAGAGTCATAAAGCACCTTATTCTTTCTTTACCAGAGAATTTATAAGTCCTACTATAGATATTACTTCTTTTGTTTTCTTAATTACAGTATCGACAGTATTTTTATCTTCTTCTTTAACATTTAGTTCTTCGGGCTTGTCGATAAATTCTGTGACAGTTTTTATTACTCCCAGATCTATATTTGGAAGACAAGAAGCTACAGCAATATTAGTTTTTTCTTTTCCTTTTGCACCTGTTTCTTCTGCTTCTTCTATACCATTTAGATTATCAATAAGCTGTTTTTCGTATTTTTCCAGAAGTTCAATCGCTAATTGCACTGCAGGAGGAAAGAAAGATTTGAAAGTATTAAGAAAGGTAAATATTGCATCGTCGTATTTATCTATCTTAATTGCAGATTTTTTAAGCATTTCTTTAAATAATTCAATTCTGGCCCATACGTCCCTTACTTTGTCTATTACTCCTATAAAACTCATAAATATACACTCCTTTTTTATTTTATCGGCTCAAAATTCAAGCAGGTTTCTTGATTTTTACAGATTTTATTATGCCTTTCCTCTGCAGTTTTAATCAGTTCTAAAAACTCTTTTTTTTTCTCTTTAAATTTCAAATCGACACTCTCTTTAATTTTGTCAACGCCGTCCTTGATTTCACTATTCATCTCATCGAAAAATTCATTTACTGACTCCATAATTTTTCCAATTCTCCTTTCAAATTTTTTATTTCTTCAGAGAGCCTTAAAATTGTCTCTCCGTCTTTTTTTAAGGCCTCAGTAAATTGATCGATAATTTTATAATGTTCTATAGAGCACTGGCGTAATTCATCATTCTTTTTTTCATTTTTATCACTCCAGTATTTTTCACGTTCAAGAAATTTATCTTTCCATTCCGTTTCTTTTTTTTCTAATTTTTTGTCGAATTCCGCCCTATCTCTCCTGGCAAGAAAATAAATAATACCAATAACAGGAGCAACCGCCAAAAGTCCGAGAATAACGATAAAGAGAAATAAATAACTTTCATCTGCTGTCGTGAGTAAATGACTCCAATATTGCTGTAAATAAGATTGTGATTGCTCTGCTATAAAAAACATTTTAATCCTCCTCTATATAGTATCCAGTAATAATTAAAAAACAGATCTCAATTATTTTTCTCATTCAACTTCCTTATCCCTGGATTTAAATTCAGTCCTTTGTCCAGGTCGACTTTTTCAGTGCCTATGAGCCTCTTAATTCGATCTTTATATTTCTCTTCAAAAGCTGTTATTTTCTCAACACTCTGCACCTTCTGAAGATATTTCCTTTCCTGCGGCATGATATTTTTGTCAAAATCTATATATTTCGGAATGTCTATCACTGCTACAGGAAAGCCCTGAATAGTGTGTTTCTCTCTGATTTCCGGTGAGTCATGTTCTATTTTCGTCATATCATATTCAAAGAGCTTTGAGGCTCTATATGCCTCCTGTAAATCAGAGTGAAGAGGAAGGGCGAAATAATCTTTATAAATCTTACTGCCTGTCGTAGTTTCATTTATTAAGTCATACTCTTCTTTTACTTTTTCAAACTGTTCTTCGCTGATAAGACCTTCTTCTTTATCCTTTTCTGCCTGTTGTAAATCAGCCATTGCCTGTAAATAGTCAACCCATATTTTACTGTCAAAAAGAGCAGTATATTCCTTAGTATTCTTTAATTCTTTATCTATATTGTCTATATTATTTTTTAATTCCTCTTTCTGCCTTACGTTTTCATTCATAATCTCTTCACACAGGTCCCTGGATTGCTTTGAATACTGATTATGAATTATGGATTTTTGAATTCTCTGAGGAGTTTCGGCATTGATGATTTTTCCCTGTATATCTTCAAGGTCTAACTCCCAGGTATCAGGTTGAGAATTGTTATCTCCCTGGGTCTTTACTTTTTTATTTTTTGTTATTTCTACTACCCTATGCACCACATACTTTCCTGACTCTCTATTTCCTATTTTTGCTTCAGGCTTTACTATTATTATGTCTCCTGTTTTTACATCATCTATATCTTTATATCTTCCACAGTCAACCATATCACCCTCATTAAACGTCGGTCCCATAGAGGAGCCGGTATAATAGAAAGTCATTAACGGTAAGCTGTAAGGATCTATTTCTTCCTCTGGCAATTCTTCTATTTTTTCTTCTTTTTTCTGTATTTTGTCCACTTATATCACCTCTTCAATTTTCTTTAAAGTTTCTCCATGTAAGCTGTGCTTTAAGATAAATGTATCGTAAGTCTTTATAATATTAAAAGCATTATGAAAAATTTGAGTCCTTAAAGCCCTGGCTTCATCTTTTGACAGAGTATTAAAGTTCTGTCTTATTAATTCAGTAGAAGAATTCATAAGTCTGTATAGTGCTTCATCTTTCTCTATATTTACCACTGAGTCTATATCTGTTTTTTCTAGGAAAAACATAGCTTTAACAGGTATTCCCCTGGCAGTATTCCACTGAGTTTTAAGTGCCTGGTCTTTTTTGTGTAAAAAATAACTCCATGTGGGGAAAGGATAGGCTTTTCCATTCAGGAATATCGTCACATCGTCAGACAGGGCTTTCCAGGGCTTCACTGCTTTTCTTGCACATTTGCTTTTACCTGAAGAGTTTTGACCGGCAAGGATTACTCCTGACCTGTTTTTCTCAAGTAAAGTACTATGGATAATCAATCCACCGGCCTGTATAATCTCTCTGAATATAGGAAAGAAAAAAGACTGTTTCATTAGTTGAAAGTCCTGCTCTTCATCTTTCTTCTCTCCTATATCGTAGAGAATATCTTTCACTATATTATGAGTGGCATAATTATCATGAGTCTGCCATCCCCACCGGAAAGGATGTCTGTTTATGATATCCTGAAAATTTCCACGGAATAAAACAATACGAGAAGAAGCATTACCATCTTTAAGCTTCATTATAGATGTCAGCTTTTCAACAAAGCACCTATCACCTATGAATTTCCATGAAAGATTATCTATTTTAAGAGTACTCATTTAAGTCGCTCCGAAATGATTAATTGGTATATTTATCCATCTGGTAGGTATCCCACTGAAAAATATATTCTGTCTGTTTATCCCGTAACTATTCGTCTGAGTAGAAGTTAAGGCATTTATAATGGTCCAGTTTTCCCCGGCATCTTCTGAGACAGCCACATATTTCTGAGTGGCTGTTCCTGCTACTCTCGTAGGAGAGCAAGAAACAAGGACTTTATTCCCTGCTATATTTTTGAATTCCTGAACTTCTTCATTTGTTAAGAATGTTTTCTTTAATGTCCAGGTGTTTCCATAATCTGAGGATTTCCATACTTTTCCTGCCTGGTCTCCTGCTAACACTATACCGCCGCCTAAGTCAGCAAAATGCCTCACTTTGATTGCTGAAAGAGTCTGTTTTAATAGCCATGTTTCTCCTGAGTCTGTCGATTTGTATATGGCTCCTGAACGTGTCCCCGCAAGCACTATTCCACTACCGAGATTAATCATGCATCGAACATTGGCAGTAGCAGTCTGAGTATAGAGATCGCCCTTGCTTACCCATGTTGCACCGCTATTGATTGATTTATAAACTGTTGCCCCTGAGCCTGTTCCCGAAGGCCTTGTTCCTGCAAGTATTACTCCATTGCCCAGATTACAGAAACAACTTGCTCTTTCCTGTGTTCCCAGTGTAGTTACCAATGTCCAGGTAGTCCCATAATTTAAAGTCTCATATATTTTTGCTCCGCTTGCACCAAATTTTACCCCTGAAGTAGCAGCCAATATATGACCATTACCCAGATCGCAAAAGTCTCTCACACATGCGGCAGTTCCAAGCTGCCCCTGAGAAGTCCAGTTTACTCCCCAGTCAGATGTGTAATAAACTTTTCCTGTTGCTCTCGTTCCTATCATTGCCTTGCCACCGCCAAGGTCAATAATGGTATAAATATATTCTCCCGCTGCAAGTGTTTTCTGATATTCAGTAATGGCATAAGAGAGATCTTCTACTGTAATAGTTCCTGCTGTTCCTGCACCACTCCCCCACTGACTGACATAAGCCAGAGAAGAATTAAACTTCTGAATTCTATTGTTTCCAGTATCAGAAACATACATATTGTCAGAGCCATCTATTTTAATCCATTCGGGAGATGTGAAATTACCGTTACCTGTCCCGACTGTACCGAATTGAGAATCATATACACCTGCAGAAGTGAATTTCTGGACTCTATTATTTGTGGTATCTACTACAAAAATGTTTCCTGCTGCATCAAATGCTATTCCTCTGGGTGAATTAAATTGTCCGTTACCAGTGCCCGCAGAACCAAAATTACTCGAATAAAGAGATGGAGGAGTAAACTTCTGTAATCTGTTGTTTGTAGTATCTACTATATATAAATTCCCACTGGCATCAAATACAAGGCCCGTAGGAGTATTAAATTGTCCATTACCTGTCCCTGTGGCTCCGAAGCTTGCATTATAGACTGCTGCAGAAGTAAATCTCTGGACTCGATGATTACCTGAGTCTGTTACGAATATATTGCCTGAAGAGTCAAAAGCTATGTCCCTGGGAGAAGAAAAGTTTGTTGTACCACTTCCCGAAGTGCCCCATTTTGTAGAATAAGCCATGGCAGAAGTATATTTAACGACTCTATGATTGCCAGTGTCTACAATAAATACGTTATTGCTGCCATCGAGAATTATTCCCCTGGGTGATGAGAAATTTGTATTGCCTGTGCCACTACTGCCGAATTTTGTAACATAAACTCCTGAACTATTAAATTTCTGCACTCTGTGATTTCCCGTATCTACAACAAATATATTGCCTGAAGAGTCAAAAGCTATTCCGGTAGGTGTGTTAAACTGTCCGTTACCCGTACCACTACTTCCAAATTTTGACTGATACACACCTGCTGAATTAAACTTTTGCACTCTATGATTACCGGAATCGGTGATATATATATTATCAGAGCCGTCTATCTTTATTCCTCTGGGAGAAGAAAGCTGACCGTCTCCACTCCCTGATCCACCAAATTGACTTACATATGCCCCTGTGGAGTCAAATTTCTGGACTCTATGATTTGAAGTATCTACAACGAAGAAATTGCCTCCACTGTCTTTAGCTACTGCATAAGGAGCAGAAAGCTGTCCGTCTCCTGCACCTACTGTCCCAAATTGAGAAGAGTAAAGAGAGGGAGGTGTAAATTTTTGAACTCTGTTATTCCCGGTATCTGTTACGAATATATTATTTGAAGTGTCCAGAACAATTCCTCTGGGAGAAGAAAGCTGTCCTGTTGCACTTCCACTGGCTCCGAATTGTGCCTGATATACCCCGGCAGATGTAAACTGCTGAATTCTATTATTACTTGTATCAGCTATAAATATATTCCCAGAACTGTCAAATGCTATTCCACGAGGAGAATTAAATAGTCCATTTGTTGAGCCGGAAGAGCCAAATTGACTTACATAAGTCCCGGAACTATCAAACTTCTGTATTCTTTTATTAACTGTATCTACCACAAATATATTTCCTGCCCCGTCGATTGCAATACATTCAGGAGAAGAGAGAAGGCCATCCGTAGCTCCGTATGATCCGAATTTTGATTGATAGACTTCAGAAGAATTGAATTTCTGTATTCTGTTATTTGTCGTATCGACTACAAGAATATTACCGCTGCTATCTATTGCTATTCCCCTGGGTGAAGCAAAATGACCATTCTCGGATGCTGTAGAGCCATCAGCAGTAATACTTCCGGCAAGAGTAAAAGCACCGGCATAATATATATGAACAGTTCCACCATTTTTAACAGACACTTCAGGCCCGGCATACCCATCGGCCGTAATCTCACCTGTAGCTCCTATGGAGACATTGCCACTGCAGTAAAGATTAATTATTCCACCGTCTCCTATGGCCCCTCCTGAGTTAATAGTGAAAGTCTTTATTTTCCAATCAAAGGCATTATTAAAGCCCATGTCTTTCATTGAAACGACTTTTTGATTATCATAGCCGAAAAAGCCATAGACGTTATTTACAATATTTTCTGCCCGGACTATCCCTTTTGCATTAAGAGAAATAATACCGTTTATAATTGCATTGCCATTAACGATAATATCCCATCTCTGGCATCTGTTTGTTAATCCCCATGTTACTCCGGCATCTATCGTTAAATTTTTGCATCTGGTAACAATAGCAGGACCATCCTCAATACTCTCAATATTTGTATTCACGGTAATATGAATATCCTGAAGGTCATTGCTTTTTTTTGAAAAATTAATATTTGTATCGAGATAGTCAAAAGCAAGTTTTTCAATCTGTTGCATTTTGCATCACTCCATTATTCGAAAGTAACACAGTAAATCTTATCGCTTAATGTTCCGAGAACATAGAGAATATAAGGGTCTATAAAGTAAAGTACTCTTACCTCTCCAGGGCTCAGGTAATCAGAATTATCTGTAGTTATACTAGAACCGCCATAGTAGACATCTCCGCTATTATTTTTACTCGCTCTTATAATTAATATTTTTTTTGAAGAAGATGTTTCTGAAAGTCTCTGTGCTGTTGCAGTGATAGTCACTTTCCAGTTGCTTACACTGTCTATCATGTATTTTGATGTTACTTCTTGAATTGAATGTAATTGCATATTATCGCTCCTTTTTTAAATTATCCTTTCGATGTCACATTATGTACCAGGCAATTATTCGCAAAATAATTACATGGACTTATCGAATCAAGGGAAAGATTATAAGTAATGGTTTTTTGGCATAAAACAAGTTCCTTTGAAATAATTTTTTCTTTGATTATTCCGTCATTGTTAAGCAGATATATGTAGTCATTTATCTGCTGTATCTGTTTATATTTGTTATTTCCCACGTAAAACGGATGATTTTTGGTTACCCTTACTCTTGAATTCTCAGTTTTTAAAACATAATACTCAGTTACTTTTTCACTTTCTTTATTATGAATCAAAAGTTTATTCACTCGACACTGCACAATTTTCTTATTTTTTTCATCGTAACCAAGAACATAATCCCCTTCTTTAATTTTCTCAATTTCTATCTCACCTGTAATAGCTTTTACCATAGTTCCAGCAAGAAAACATGTAGGTATTTCATCGAACAAATCTAATTCTTCTTCAGGTTCCTGCAAGTCACTTTTCCCTATTATTTCCGTAGCTTGTTTATTTCCAATCGGTATATCAAGTAATACTGTTTGACCTTCTGAAAATTTTCTTTCGGTATCAAATGGATGAATACTGACCATACCATTAGACAAATCATACAAATCATTTGTTCGCCTTCTTAGTATAGTAGCTTTATCTATATTTGATTTTTTGTATATCAAATCTTGATTTA
Organism: uncultured Synergistia bacterium; assembly: GCA_937888925.1. Next base: position 16,579 of record CALARM010000877.1, read on the forward strand.
ATTTTGCAAGTGCCTGAATATCCATTAAGGAATAATCTCCTTTTTTGAAAATCGGCAAGATAAAATCATTTGAGTATCATTACAATTATTATTGAATATTACTCCATCTGTTATTGTCTTACGCGGATTTAAATAAAGAATTGGTATATAAAGATTTATAGGTGTAAGAGGGACTAATTTATAATTCGGAACGATAGAAGGTTCATATTGATTATCTTTTCGAGAATCATATATTGCTTTATGTCCTATTCTTTTCGCATGATCTCTATCGGGAATGCAATTATTTCTTATATTCTGAAGTGAATCTATTTGTCTTTTATCAATTTTATTCTTTAGGAAAGAACTTATGGAATGAATTTTAAAACCTTCATGTAATATTGTTTGCGTTTGTATCCATTTTTCTTCAGTTTGAACTGGAATTGTTTCCGTTATTGTATTTTCTATTACTGTCGGTGTTATTGAACCTCCTCCGGAAGTTGGCTCTTCGATTGGTGGTGTAACAACTGCAGGAGTTACTATTTTTTCAGGAGATGGAGGAGCTTCCGTATATGCAGTCCAGGCAATTCGTATATTTATTTCCCCATCTTTATAAGTATAATAGGTTATTTGCGTGCCTGTAAAAGTCGGATTATATATATGGGGTTCTTGTGATAATAATGTGTAATTATATTTTACTCCCCAGCAAGTTTGACTTCCGTCTGTTTCTGTATCGTATCCACCTGCACCGTTTGCTTTTACCGTCTGAATAAGCCTGCATGAACTTTCAAGTCCTTTCCCGCCTACTTTTGATACAGAAACACTATTTTTTAAAGCTTTTTGACCAAAGAAAAAAGTTTCTTCTTGATTTACTATATCGTTATTTGGATTTGTTTGAAAATTTACTGGATATTCGGGCATAAAAAATTTTATCTTTCGTTAAAGTGGAATAGTATTATTTATATAAATAATATTATCCCATAAAATTACAAATTGATTCCCATCATCGTACAATTCTTTATTAGCATTATATTGTTCTATTGTTTTTGGATATGTAAGGGCAGTAAGGGCAAGTCCACTTCCCATTAATTTACTTAAGGTAAATCCAATTATATCGTTTTTCGCAGGATTTGGTGTATTACTGTATGGATTTAAAATAACAGGAGACCACACGATAGGCGGAGCTGGTTGTGGCGGTATAATCGGTGTAACTGGCGGAGTAGTATCTGCTGCAGGAGTTGCCGGAGGAGTTGCCGGAGTTTGCAATGTGTAAGTATAAGCTGTTACAGTTTCATGAACTACTCGAATCCCATTTATTTTATTGAGATTTAAGATTTTAGGTATCGGATTTTCCTCACGAATAAGAATAGGAGTTAAATTATATTCAGGTTCTGAAATTTCATTTTCAAGAATACAATCTTGAATTCTCAGGGTGAATTTTTCATCCATTATAGCCAAAGCGTTCAGTTCTCTATCTATATATCCATTTGCGTTAACTATAGGATCCCAATTCATTACAGGCATAATCATAAAATTTGCTGGAATTGCATCAAAAATATTTCTTTTTAAAATTTCTATTACCGTAAGGTCTTGGGTCTGTATTGGTGCATAAACTAAAAAATCGGTAAATTGCATATCTACGTTTATGTAATCCTTGGGAATATCTTCCGTTTGAATGTTTATTATTCTTTTTAATAAACCGTTGTCTCCGTTAATGATTTCTTTTGATCCCATTGGGTTTCTTAATACTACTGGAATTTCAAAATTTTCAATAAGATTACTATTTACTGTAACATGCCTTGTGTCTTCATCCAAAGAAAATCCGGAAGTAACCTGCTGGCAATTAATATAAAATTCGCTATTTTTATTTCTATCATAATAAAAATTTGTAAGAGTAATAGAAAGATAAGTATCGTCATCATTTCTCACAAGAGCTTCTTCAAAGCAATACGATGGACATAACTCTTCTCCAGTTTCAGAATCCTTCCAGGAGGGTACTCTGTAAAGATACTCACAAGGACAGTCAATTAATGAGATAGTAAGTAGATCAGTTCCACTTACTCCACCGGGAATTATCACAAACTGAGGGAATAAAATATACCTTATTGCATCATCGCAAATGAAAACCTTTTCTATTGCTATAAATTTTCTTGTATTTCTTTCAGGGCTCCATATACCTTCCTGTATTAAATTCCCAAATTTTGGTTCATCTGGATTTGTATATTTTCCGTCATTATTTTTTAACTGTATTTGGCAGGTAATAGGAGTATCGGCGAACCAGATCATACTTGAAACAGAAATTAAATCTTCATAAGGAACAGGGTAAGCTTCTCCAATATCAGGACAAACAATATAAACATTATCTGCGAATGTTGCTTGTAATTCTTCTGGAGAAGAAACTTCCATAGTTTTAAAACTGGGAAGATAATTTCCTTTGATAAAATTACACTTCATCTGAATATATCCGAATTCTGGAAGTTCTGTTTTTGCAAAATCTACATATAAAGGTATATTATTCCGACTCTCGGCTCTATTTGTAAAATTACAATATCCGAGAAGATAATCAGAACCTACAAGATTTGTGAAATTGCAATGCATTATTATCCCTGATAAAGTTTCAGGCATTTTATACACCTACATAATAAGAATTTATTGCCGCCGAATTTGAATTTAAATTAATATCATGCGGCGGTGCGACTCTAATGTAATGTGCTGCTACAACCCCGGCATTTAAATTACCAAGTAATAGATCTGAATTTTGGTAATCTCCAGGATCGTCTCCATCCGGAAGAGCATAATCTAAATGTTTCAGCATTTCTGTTATTTGAATAGTTGTACTCATGGCCGAAGTTATTCCGGGATTAAACCTTAAATCCATACCCTGAATAACATAATAATGAGGAGTTGACCCATCTGGCAGTATATACGTAGCTTCCCCTGGCGTTCCACCATCTATTGTTACCTGAAGTTGATTAGAAGCAAGATAAGTTAATACATAAGTATGAGCCTGTGGAAGTTTATACTGGTAAGCTGCTACAAGTTCATCACCTGCTCCTCTCGGATCTGAATTAAAGGATACTTTCCCTTTATTGCAATAAATAAAGACCTGGGAAGAAATAGGAGTATATTCAGGCACGGAAGATTTTATATAAAAAGTAGGCTGGCCGAAAAGAAAATGGTAAGGGAAAGAAAAAAATCCACAAGGTTGATAATCTCCTACTGCTGGAGTTGTTACACCAGTACATCCTATTATTAACCAAAACATTTTTTCAGGAGTATAATGACCTGGTTCTATTTCGCAGTTATTTTTTTTCCAGAGAGATTGAGTTACTGAACCTAAAAAGAGATTACCTGAACCAGTTAAATTCGAAGTTCCATCTGTAGAATCCACAGGTAAATCAGCCCACGCAGAGCCACTAAATATTTTCTTATAAAGGCCAGTATAGCTTCCAGGCGTTGCAAGAGTAAATTTTATAGCTCTTAAAATATCATTAAATCCAACACAAAGAATTTCAGAGGGAGAAGTAGGAAAATTTATTGAACTTCCTGTTTGTTCTACAAATACAGTCCCATTCCAAGTATAACATTTTTCTTTTGCTGTTATTTCAGTCAACACAGCATCAGCACTTTCTTTTGCTACAACAGTAGTTTGAAAATTTCCGTTTACATCCCTCCTTATTATTGCTGCAGATTTTAAAGGGAAACTTCCCGAAGGAGAATTTGTAAATCCATTGTTTTTTGGTGCAGGCCAATATCGAGCGTAAATATCGGTTACAATACGAGATAAATCATTTAAGCATCCGAATTTATGACTTTCTTCCTGTCCTCCATCTATATCCCCAAAATTATAAGTTTGCAAAGGTGTTACTTGATCTTCATCTGTTAAAACTAAATAATTACTCATATTTGTTCTCCTTTAAATTGTTAACTTAAAACTATATCTAACATCTGTAGGTTCATTTGGATTTGTAATGTTAATACCTCCACCCATTACAAAAGTGGAATCAGGCGAAGAAATACTCCCTGTGTATAAAGTTTTACCGATAGGATCGTATAATTTTACTTTTCCTTCTTTAATTAAAGCTTCTATTTCAAGATATTTTTCTTTTGCGCAAAAACCAGATATTGTGTAATCAGATCCAGTGTTATCAGCTCCACGGTCATCTATTGTTGTAATAGGCTTTACAAGTTTTATCCCATCGAAGCCCCATGCAGAAGTATAAGTTTTAACGAATTTCTTAATCTTCGGTGAAACCGGGTAAGTATCAGGAGGAAGATCTAAAGTTACCTTATTCGCGTTATTCAAATCTGTGAAATACCATTCATTACTCATCGAGATTTCTCCATTATATTAAGTTAATATTAAATTATTGTATCCAGGATAAGAGGAAACATTAGCCTGTAAATCACTGGCAGAGCGTTGAATTGCCGGGCTTGCCGGAACATTATTACCAATACTATAATTATTATTTATCACAGTTCCGCCTGTGCCTTGCCCATATCCAAAACCATTCGCACCTCGATCCCATCCTTGAGAGCTTCTACTCGCGCCATAGTTATCATTAATTGAAGATGGAATTGTTACTTTACTTTGAGAATTAAAATAATTAGCTATTTCTTTATCTTTGTCCGTCAAATTTCCCCTACCAACTCCGTAACCTTCGCCTACCATAGAGTTTTTCACCGCATTAGAGTAATCATCAAAATGACCATATCCGCCTTCAGGAGCAGAACTAAGGAGACCTGAAAAGGCTTCTTCTACGCTCATGAAATTTCCAGTGCTTCCGTATGGATTTTGTCCGGCCGTAATATTACCAATATTTGACATAGTTTTTGTTAGTTCCGTAGCTTGTTTATTTGTTTCCTGAAGTCCTGCGTTCATTTTGTTTACTGAATTTGTTGCATTATTTGTAGCGGAAGAAAAACCATCTATATTTGTTTTTATTTCAGATGTTGTTTTTTTTGTAGAATCTAATATTTGATTATAGGCTTTTACTTTTGTTTTTTCTTCTTCCGATAGACTTGGATATCCTGATGTTCTGGCTTTTTCTAAAATAGGAGTTATATAGGTATCCCAGGCTTTTTTATAAGCTTGCTTGTAATTATCTACTTCTTTTTCTGCCGCTTCTTTTGATATAAGCCCTCTTTTTACAAGTACATCTTCATAAGCCTGAAGATTTGCTATTTCTTGATTGTAAAGCTGTATAGATTTATTTAAAAGTCCAGCATATTCATTATTTAATGCCTCCAGGGCAGATTTATCTTTAAGGTAAGTGCTTAAAATTTCTCTCTCCTTATCTGACAAATACTGCCCTGTTTCCAATTTTGCCTTTAGCTGTTCTCCTTGGACTGCCTCAGAATCTACAAGACCTTGCTGAATAGAAACTTTATAATTCAAAAGGTCAATTTCTTTCTGATAATTTTGCAAAGAAGTAGCTTTGCTATCTCCTATTTTCAATTCGCTTTTATATATTTCTTCGTATAAAGAAAGCTCTTCTCTTACTGCATTTTTCCTATCAGCTTCAATAGCTTTTTGTTCTCGTATCTGTTCTTTTTCATATTCTGCTGCTAATTTTCTCCGTTCTTTTTCTTGTTTTTCTGCCTCTTGATCTGCTTTTTTCTGTTCGGTTATTCGTTTATTCTGTATAGTTTTTAATTCTTCTGAATAAGAATTTTCTAATTGCAACCAGAGTTTCTTATTATTTTGTTCTGTTATTCCATACTCGGTTTCATATTGTTTAATGGCAGTGAAATAGTCTTGCTGTGTTATTTCTCCATCCCTGAGAGAAATTTTTAAATCTTTAAGGAATAAATTAAGATTATTTTGCCTTTCCGATTGAAGTCTCTTCTCTTCTTGTAGTGCTTTTGTAGCATTTTGTTTTTTTCCTGTTTCTATTTTCTCTTCTGTAGTTGCAATCTCTTTATCAATTTCAAGAATTTGCATCTCAGTTAATTGATATTGCTGTTTAAAATTTTCCAAATTTGCAATTTGATCACTGTAATTCTGTTTTTTTGTATCTGTTAAAAGCCCCTGTCTTTTTAATTCTTCTTGTAAATCTTGCTCTAAAATAGGGCTTCCTATTCCCTGGCCTGCAGAGGCTTTGCCTTTTGCTATGTATGCATCCGTAGCATCATATATACCCTGTTTCTCTTCCCGTAATTTATCTATTATACTTTGCTCGTTATTTACAACTTCCTTTTGTGCCGCTAATTGGCCTTCGTAAACTTTTAATTTCGGATCCCCATAATAAGTATTGTCTATTAATTCTTTTAATCGTGCCTCTTCTTTCAAAGCCTCCTCTTTTTTCCTTTGATGAGTTTGTTCTTCCGTGGCGAGAGCTTTTGTGAGGTCAATTAACTTTTTCTGCCCATTTTCCTCATTTAAAATATTTTCAAAACCTTTTGCTCTCGCCTGGTTATAAGCCTCCTGGGCAGAAGTAATTCCAGGAAAATCGGTTTTTAATTTTTCTATAGCTTTTGCCTGGGCATCCAAGGCATTTTCCATATCTTTTTTAGGAAGTTCTTCAACAGCTTTTTTGTAATCATAAGTCCATTTTACAAGTAATAATCCCGCCGCCACAGCCGCAGAAATCAATACAGGGATAACTGCAATTGTAGCGGCAAAAGTAGCAATCTCTACTCCTATTGCCGTAAAAGTAGCTCCAAGGCCAGTCCATATTACTCCGAGTCCAGCCGCCGCAGTAGAAGCTCCCGTAAATGTAACTATTAAACTTCCAATACTCGCAATAGTAGAAGCTATATAAAGACCTGCTCCAACAAGCGCTCCACCTATAGCAGTTACGCCAATAACAACTGCACTCGCAGAAATAGCAAGTTTTTTATTTTCTTCAGCCCATGAATTGTAATATTTTATTATATCTACTATAGTTTTATTTAAAGTTATCATTAATGGAATTAATTCTTTGCCAACTTCCTTTCTTAAATCCCCTGTAATTTTATTGTATTCCATAGTAGATTTTGTTAATTCTGTATATTCACCCCTTTGTTCTTTCATCCAGGCAATAACAGCCTGTTTTGTTTTTAAATCATCTTTATCGAGTTCCCCAGAGGATAAAACTACAGCGCCATATTCAGCTAAAACTTCTTTTGTTGCTCCATACTGAGAGGCTAATTGCTGTAATCCGCCTCTCACTCCTGAAAGAGATTTTATTACTACATCAGAAGGGGTTGTTATGTTTTCTTGATGTGACTGTGCAAATTGAGCTAAAACAGGAAGAGTTTCCTTAATATCAACTTTGAATTTAACCATTTCAGCGCCGACTTTGATAATATCGTCATCATCAAGTAATGGCGCACTATCTGAAAATTCTTTTATTTGCTTTAAAGCTTGCTCTGCTTCGCCTGTAGATTTTGTAAGATTTTTAATTTCTTGTTCAAAGTGTTTACCCTCTTCGGCTTCACTTATAAAGTCCTTTCCGAGTTCTGTTAATCTTTCTGAAATTTGAACAAAAGACTCTCCGATTTCCTTTAATTTATCTATAGTGGCTCCATCAGCTATTTTTTTTAAATTTTCTGCCGCTTCTTTACCAGCTATTCCTGTATCTTTTAAAATTACTTCAGATGTTGAAAGTTCTCCACCCATCTGATTTAGTTTGCCACTAAGTTCGGTAGAAGTTTTTTCTACTTGCCGAATAGTATCATTCCATTCTTTGGTAACTTTCTCGGTTTCAGTGATAGCTTTATCCATTTGATTTAATTGAGTCACTAAAGATTGAATTTCTGATTTTACTTTAGGATCGGGGCTTGTCTTCGAAAGAGTTTCAAGGTTTGCTTTAATTTTTTCTAATTCAGCTTTTGCTTGCGCTGCATCTATATCTATTTGTAAAGATAATGCCATGTTTGACATTTAATTCATCACCCCCTGAAATTTTAATTTCTTTAAATCATCTAATGAGATAGGAGGTTTTTCCCCTGTTTCTAAATTTCCAAAATCAGAGAGAGAAGATTTATCTTTCCCATTATAAAGTTTGAAATTTAAATCGTTTAAGGCATGAAATAATTCATAAATAGATTGACGAGAGTAAGTATTTACAACTTCGTTAAAACTTCCAATATTATCTCTATTCAAAAGAAAAATTCTATCGGTAAAACTTATCTTAATTGACTTTCCAGAATAATGTTTTATTGGAAGTGAAACAGGTGAATTTATTCGTTTACATGCCTCTAAAATTAAATTTTTATCATTTTCCGTAAGACGTTCTAATTCTTTGAATTTATCAGTAAATGAGTTATAAATATCTAAATCATCAGCAATAAACGCTTGCGGGTAAAGAATAAAGGAAACTCGAATATTTATATTTTTATAAGCTATTTTACTAATATAATAAAATTCTTGATAATAAGTAAATTCTTTTACCATGAAGAATTTTACAGAGGTTTGCACTCCTTCTGTTCTTAAGATTATATTAGGTTCAAAAATTTCTTTCATAATATTCGAGCTTCCCTTTCATTTTTAAGCTGCAGTCGATTCTACGTCTTTAAGTTCCCATCCGAGAGGATAATCTGGAGTATCTGGATTATCTAGAGCTGTAATAGTTATTCCGAGCGACCATACTCCAGCTGCTGCAGTTTTTATTCCGGTAGAAGATACTTCTGCTTTTGGAATATAGAACCACCGACGTTTATTCGTATTTACATCTATTCCGGTTATTAAAACAGAACCCGTCCATGAAACGAAACCAGTTTGTTTAAGCGGAACAATTTCACAAGCTAGAGGAATAGCTTTATATTTTGCAAGTATCTGCATTCTATCGGTAGTAGTAAAAGCACCTCCGGGAAGGGCAAATAGTTCTCCCTGGGAAGCTCCTATATAATAGTCTGTACCACTTACGCCAATAATCCAGGCCTTACATGTCCAGACTGCTGTGCCATCCGAGGTAGTTCCATCTGGAGTGCTGCCCCATGGAGAAGGTTCTGTTGCTCCGGACGTTCCAGACGTACTGCATATATAATAATAATCCCCTGGAGTTGTCGGTTCTATTATATCGCCGACATTAAAAACAGTTAAAGCGGTCCATGGTTTTACAGGGCTTCCAGGATAAACTTTCAAAACAGGCACATCTGTTGCCATTTTTATTCCCTTATGGGCAAATCTTGCTCTATTCCATGAAAGTCCTCTACCGGGTCTTAATTGTAATAATTGCTGATCCTCTGCTGCATCTTCCCAGAAACGATCATATTCCGTCAATCCATCCCATATTTCTCTTAAAGCTTTTGAAACTCCCATTCCGAAACATAAATTCTTGGAAGTGAATTCAAGGGCTTCTGTCTTCGCATCCCATTGTAATTCCTGAATGAAGGTTTTTCTTAAAGTCTTTGGGACTCCAGTTTTTAGCTCAAACATTGGTAAAGAGTCTGTAATTGTTACAGCACCCTGGAATAGTCCAACTGGATCAGCACTGGAAATTATATAATTTCCGCTTCCATCTGTAGTTAAAACCACATCTGTAAATATTTGAACATTTTCTTCAACTATTTGATTAGCATCAAACTCATTTTCATAAGGATTATTCAAAGAATTCACCTCCTATTAATTTTTGTAAAATATAATCTTTCCGAATTCATAATCAGGATTGTTTGTATCCTGCAAGGGTTTACCTGAAAATTTTATAGTAGATCTCTTCCCGGCTTCGTTCATTGCAATAGTGCAATTCCCGGAAGGTTGAAATAATCCATATTCAATAGCAAATAATTCTCCAGTTGACTTATTGGTAAAAAGAAATTCAAAATCACACTGTTCAAGAATAAAGCTATCAGGATCGTTATAAAGTAGCTGCCATTTTATAGGAGTAAACTTATTGATAACCTTTAATGTATCAGTATCTCCTATATCCCCATCTGGATTTTGAACTATTTTCCCGGTTACGAGGTCAAACCAGTAATCATCACCGATGGTATATTTAGTAAGTAAATCTGATTTATATACAATAATATCAGTATTGGCTTTGAAGTTATACCCCGTAAGTTGAGCATAATTCATA
>CALARM010000878.1 GCA_937888925.1 uncultured Synergistia bacterium
AAAATTCCTTCCTTTCCCCAAAAATCCTCGGAGAATCTCTGGAATTAAACCCTCTCCTCATTATGCTTGCCATTTTAATAGGAGGCCATCTTTACAATTTCTGGGGAATGCTTCTGGCCATACCATTTACCTGTGTATTGAAGGTTCTATTTGACAGATGGTATAAAAGCTATAAAGATGAAGAAAAAACAGAGACTTCAAATGAAAGTGAAAAAGAGAAGGATATAAAAAAAGAAGAACCTTTAATGGAAGTGAAAAAAGATGAGACGGGAAATCAGAATGAAAAAGCGTAACGCGTAACGCGTAATGCGTGATGGCATGTGGTAGTCCCGAAGGATAATGGGAGAGTGTAAGATCTCCTGTGTAAATTTACCATAGAATAAGGCTCTGGCAGAGGTTTACACAAAATATCTTACACTTTCCTTTTAAAGACAACTTTAAATCTCTGTGTACTGACCTCATTTATAAAATTACAGTCGATCCGTTCATTTTTACATAATCTAATTATTCTCGGTATGCCACTGCCTCTACCGGTATAATCAAAATCTTCATCTTTTTCGAGAAATGAAATAAGAGTTGGATTCCTTTCTATATGAACACCATATTTTATATTTTCCTCTGTAATATTATTGGGTAAAGTGCCCGGACTTATTACTTCAAGTCTATCGTAAAAAATATGAACAAATATAGAAGAGTTTATAAAATAATCACGATGAATAATAGCGTTTGCAATAGCTTCTGAGAATGCTTCCTCTGGAATTTCAATTTTTGAAGGGATATTGAAATTATTACCTGTTTGAATTCTTTTTAAATTTCTTTTAACGAAACTTATACTATATTTATACTGATCAATTAATTTACCTGTTATATCTTCTTTATCAATGTAGTTATTTACAGAAACATCATTCCCTTCAAAACAGGTTGCTTTAATAGCAAATTGAGGTTTAACGGTTTCAACTTCTTTTCCAAAAAGTAAAAGACCGGCAAGGGTCAGTTTATTACCAGACATTAATCTGAGATTTTCCAGAAGTTTATATACAGGAATATCAAGTTCCGGAAGATTTTCTTTATAATATTTTTCATAATAATTCCCAAAAGCTTCTATATCAATATTTTCAAAAGTTGCTCTTGTATCAAGTTCGTCAGCATATAAAATATTAGAAGACTGCATAAGTCTGAATAATTCTTCTATTGTAGCCCTTCTTTTATCAGCGCCATTTTTAACCCAGAATTCTGTTTTATTCACAGCATAAGGTTTATTATTACCTCTCGGTACATTAACAATTAGTAATTTCTTATCATTGCACTTTAAAGTTTCTGTTTCCACAAAAATTACAGGTTCTATCTTTAGTAGAAGTTGCATTTGAAATCCACTGGTTTAATCGTTTTATATCATCCTGACTCAGACCAGATAAATCACCATTATCTGAAGCTCCTATAATCAACATTCCACCTGTGGAATTAGAAAAAGCACTTATTTCAACTGCCAGATTATCTATACTGTTAAAATTCTCTTTAAACTGATGTTTGCTATCTTCCCCTTTATCTAAAATATCAATAAGTTCAATACAATCCATACTTTACCCCCACATATTATAAATTGATTTTCTTCTTTCAAATGCTTCTTTGCCGCCTTCCATAATATTTACGATCTCTTTTTGAATAATATCTCTATCGATACTTCCCTGTTCATAAGTAAATCTATCTTTTTCAGATTTACAGACTATAACATTATCGCTATCACCGAGAACAACTATATTAGGATTATGAGTAGCAAAAATAAACTGTCTTTCACATTTCTTTTCCAGAAGAGTCTTGATAATACCTTCATAAATAGTATTATTGTCTATATCATCTTCAGGTTGATCAATAATAATACTCTTATCACTCTGGGATAATATGATAGCCAGTAATCCTGCAGCCCTCTGGCCTATTGACAGTTTTTCTATTTCTTTAAAAGTACTTCCAACCTGATATGTAATTAACAGCTTATCCTCCGGTTGATAGGTTATAATACCAAACATATATTCTTTAAAACGGTCAGTAATATTTAAGAAATCTGTTTCCGTTAATAAGTCAGATAATTTTTTATCTCTTTCCATAATGGCAGTAAACAGGTCATAACCGTTATTAAAGCCATTAATAAGCTTATTAATCTTTTCTTTCCTTATACTTTTACCCTTTAACAGGTCTGTTAAAAATAGTAAAAACCCTTCTTTCTCCTGTCTGTATTCTACAGATAATTGTATAAAATCAATCTTTTCCTGAATAATTCCGGCTTTTTCACGCCTTTTAATAAATCTGGAATGTCTGATTTTCGTAAGTTCATCTAATTTCTTTGACATATTTTTTAATATAGACTGTTTTTTTTCTGTTAACTCTTGCAGGGTTTTTATTTTAATATTTAACTTTTCAAGTTCTTTTTCAAGGGTAATATAAACATTAATATCAATATTTTGATTATCAAAATTAGATTTGATTTCTCTTACTGAGGTGAGCATAAATAATACATATAGGCTCTCGTGATGCGTGACGGGAGGAAAAGGTTTATTAAGAGCCTATCCGAAAAGTCATCAAATACCTTCCGGTGGGTGAGGCTCTTCCGAAAAATCTATAATCCTCGTGCAAAACAACATGTCTTTAAAGACTGCTACGATATTACATTTATTTAATTTACAAATTACCGTTAATACGGTATATATTTTTCTCCAGAGCCTCACACACCGGAAGGGTGTGCAATAAATATTACTTTTCGGATAGGCTCTAAGCAGTTATTTCTGTGGAAATATTATTCATAATTTTAACGATGGTGTTTTGTAATTTTTTCATTTGCTGTAAAATCACCTGTATTTTTTAGGACAATCTTATATTTTTTTATTCTTTCATATAAAGTAGGTCGACTTATACCGAGTATTACTGATGCTTTACTTATATTATTATCAGTTCTCTTTAACACTTTTTCTATTTGATATATTTCACTGTTTATTTTATCTATATTATTTCTGGCTTTTCTTAGTTCTATTTCTTTTAAATACTTGAATGAACTATTATAATTTTCATTTTCTCTAGCTTCATCGCAGGATATGTTGTTTTCTGATAAAGACCTGAATTTGGGCGGTAGATTGTCAGGTGTAATGTCACTGTCTTTAGAAAATATTACGGCATGTTCCATAGTATGTTCCAGTTCCCTTACATTTCCAGGCCATGAATAATTCATAAATATATTATAAGTCTCTTCTGAAAGAGAAAGCTTCTTTTTATTCAGTTTATTGCTGAAGAATTTTATGAAATGGTTTGACAGGAGTCTTATATCTTCTTTTCTCTCTCTTAAAGGAGGAAGTTTTATTTCCACTACTTCGAGGCGATAATATAAATCTTCTCTGAAATTTCCTTCCAGAACTTTCTTTTTTAAATCCTGATTTGTTGCTGCTACAAGGCGGACGTCAACTTTTACTGATTTTGATGATCCTACCGGTTCAAATTCCTTTTCCTGAAGTACTCGGAGCAGTTTTTTCTGTATTTCAGGATTGATATCTCCTATCTCATCCAGAAATATGGTGCCGCTGTCAGCCTGTTGAAAGCGACCTGTTTTATCCTTAATGGCACCGGTGAAAGCTCCCTTTACATGCCCAAAAAGTTCACTTTCAAAGAGATTTTCTGATATAGAAGGACATCCTACCTTTATAAGAGGTTTATGTCTTCTTACACCTTTATAATGCAGTGCTTCTGCTACAAGTTCTTTCCCTGTTCCGCTTTCACCTGTAACAAGCACTGTACTGTTGATGTCGGCGAGATCTTCTATTATAGAGTAAATCTTCTGCATGGAAGGACTTTTCCCTATTATATTATGACATCTTGAACGTTCTATCTTTGTTTCTATAAGATTTTTTTCTTTTTTCCCTGTTTCATATCTTTCATAGACTCTTACAAAAATTTCTCTCAGCATTTTTAAGAATCTTCTTTCTTCATCTTTCCAATCTCTTTCTCTTTTTTTCATAGTAAAACCGAAACAACCTGTCAGAATATTTTCTCTGTAAATAGGAAACATAAGAATAGATTTAATTTCATAATATAACCATTCTTTTTCATTGGCCATAACAGAGGAAATATTTATTTCTTCCAGATATTCCGGTTCTTTGAATTTTTCATAAAGGAAGTTTGCAATTGAGTTACCTGTATAATTATGGGAGAGATTTTTAGAACACCATTCATGATTTTTATTTTTATTGAAGAAATAGAGACATACTCTGTCTGTATCTACAAATTTTCCTGCTGCTTCAAGACTGTGTTTTATTTCTTTATCAAAATCTGCCAATTTAAAATTGATAAATCTTGTAGATATATTTGTAATCAATTCTTCCATTGACAGCCAGTAATTCAGATGATTTTCAGCTTTTTTTCTTTGTTCTATTTCCAGAATAAGTTCTTCTGTTCTTTTTTTTACAATATTTTCAAGGTTTCCCTGATATTCTTTTAATTTTTTTTCTCCTTCGTAACGTTTCCATACATTTACAAATATATCTCCCAGAAGTTTTAAAAGTTTCAGATCTTTTTTAAGCCAGATTCTTTCTTCAAAATAGCTGAAAAAACCTATAGAGCCAAGGGCTTTTTTATTCAGTGAAAGAGGAATTGAAACCAGAGATTTAACCTTTATATGTTCGAAAAATTCTTTTTCTATATGACCTTCAGGAGGAAAATCAGACATTTTTTGTATATAAATAGTTTTAAGTTTCTGTGTCATGTCCATAAGCCACGGAAATTTCTTTACATTACGGGCAGGTTTGCTCTGAGGTGGTTCTGCTTCAAAGAACATGGAAACATATATGAAAAAAATTCCTTCTATTATAACCAGCAATTTTACTATACTATTCTTCTGCCCCGTAAAGTAAAAGAGCTGTCCTGAATAGGTTGAGTGAATAATTCCTCTGTCATATATTTTTTTTAAAGATTTTTCCACAAGATAATAGTGGCTCAATCTTACTAACATTGGTATAAATCCTTTGGATAACCATTCATATCGGCCAGAACCATCTTCTGTTATAACAGTTATAATACATTCTGCTCCGACAAAATCTCTTATAACTTTTACCGTTTCTTCAATCTCACTGTTAAATCTGGAAAAATCAATATTGATAAATTTTGTGGCTATTTTCACTACAAGATTTTCAAGGGACATAGTTCTGTGAGAAATATTTCTTTTATTTACAATATCTCTGGCTTCAATTGTTTTATATAAGATAATTGCTGTATCATAATCTTCCGTACCTGAAGGTATTTTTATTATTTTAATATTAAAATAAGAAGTTTTATTTTTTATATTAATTTTCGTATTAAAAGTGAAAACAGGATTATCCATGGAAGCAAAAATGAGTAATTCAGGTTCTATATGGTTTAGAATATAAGATGAAAAAAAGAGCTTTTTATCACCTCTTTCACCGTATTCTTTCAGAAATTTTTCAGAAGCTCTGTTAAGTCTTTTTATTTTATTGCTCTCATTGAGTAAGATAACAGGATTTTCCAGTTTGTTCAGTTCTTTCCAGTTATTTTCATCATTTACACAGTTTAAATCAAGTTCTTCTGTGATTATGCTATTTTTCATGCAGAGCCATTCCATAGTAAAAGCCTGCCTGATAAAAGTGAAGCCTTTATTTATTATTGAGCAATAATCCAGATATATATGGCCTTTTTCTCTGTCTGTAATAAGATCTATATAGGACTGACTGTAATATTTCAGTAAAAATATAAATTCCCCGGGATTTATATTTTTTTTCATATACCTTCTTGCCTGTATAATACCTGATGTTGAAAACAGGTCTTCCCTGTAGTTTTTTTTATTGTTTATCAGCGGGTTTGTCATATAGTTCAGGGAGAGAAGTATAATTTCATAAATAAAGTAGAAAGTAAAAAGAACTTTTTCCTGATTTATATTAAAATCTTCAATACTGTTATGGATATTTATATAACCCTGGAATTTTTCTCTGATGTATATTTTATTGTCTTTAACAAGATTATAGAGGTTTCTGATTGATATGCTGGATTTAAAAACAAATAAATTTTCTATCATACCCATTATTTTATCATAGTAAAGTCAAAAAATAAAGATGTCCTGATTTCTCAGGACTTTAAGTCAGGTATAATCTTATTGCTCCACCTGTTAATTTTTATTTTCTTTTTCAGCAGCTATTTCTTTAAAATCAATATTCTGTAAATATTTTAAATTTTCATTTATAGTATCAGGAACTATCAGATCAGATGTTAAAATTTTACTTTCCTTTAACTCATTAACTATAAAGATTTTATATGAATCCAGGAGTCTTTTAAAGATTATATTGTAAGATTCATAGAAAAAAGAAAGGAGAACAGGATATTTTCTGTATGGTTTTAATTTTTTTATTGTCTGAGAATTATAATCAAAGGCCTGGGATGATAGAGCTTTAAGTCTCAGAGAAGACAGAAATGAAATATCCCATTTATGAGCACCGAGATTTTTTAAATATTCCAGTTTTTTTATATTTTCAATAATTTCTTTTGCTTTATCTCTTGAATTATTACGCCTTAGCCATGTGAGGGGTGTAATTTTAATCTTACTGTCACAGAGGAGACTTTCATTCAGTCTATTTTTTATATCGGCTGTCAATATATGAGATAATTTATTATATATCTCTTCTTCTCCTTCTCCTCTGGCTCTTACTATAATTCTTTCTATTACGGTTATCCCGGGCCTTATAATTTTTTCTTTCAATAATTTTTTACATGCTATAGAATAAAGATAATAATTATCATCATTCTTTACAGATTCTTCTGTGAGCCATTTATTAAGTTCATAGAGATCGAGTTCAGTGGCTTTTCTGAAGCCAAGATATTCCTGAATCTCCATTAAATGATCTGTTCTCGTCTGTTTTCTGACTTTACCATATTCTTTTAAAACATTTATTTTTATTCCCAGCTGGTTTCCTATATATTTTGCAATTACAGGTGAAACATTGTTCAGATTTTTCGGACAGAAACCGGAGTAACGTAAAATACACATCTGTAAGGCAAAGCCAAATTTATTAAAAGATTTTCTATGTTTGTTTACTTCTTTCATATCATTTTCAGAAAGAGTAAAAAAATCAATCAAATTTTCTTCTGAAACTTCTTCTGTGAATTCTCTCAAATATTCTCTCTGTTCTTCTGATAAAAATTCTCCAGGCATAATTTCTACCTCCTTTTTTTTATCTTACTTATATTAAAGGCAGAATTTATACCACTGGACTTTAAATAACTTTTAGATAGAATATATAGCAGGTTAAAACCTTATATATAGAGGAATAAAAATATTTTTTATTTTTTTATTGACAGTTAATTTCCATGAAAAAATACCTGTTTTTTTATCTGTAAAATGTAAAACGTAATTTTACATTTTACATTTATTCTTTACATTTATTTACATAAATTATTGTGGATCAATTTATATAAATTTTCTGACTGTTTCGGATAGTTCCCGGATTGAATATGGTTTTGCAATACATTCTTTTATGCCTGTCTCTTTGATTTTTTCTTTATCCAGGAAATCTTTTACTCCTGTTGAGAGTATTACAGTGATAGAAGGTTTTATTTTCAGTATTTCTTCTGCAAGGTTTATACCTGTCAGGCATGGCATGCAGTAATCAGTTATTACAAGATCAAATATTTCCTGGTTTTCTTTGAAAAGTCTGAGAGCATCGGAACTATTATTTTTTCCTGTTACTCTGTATCCGAATTTCTTCAATATATGGGAAGCTGTAAAAACAATATCTTCTTCATCATCTACAAAAAGAATATGTCCTTTATCTTCTTTAGAATTATATATTTTTTCATCATGTGCTTCAGGTTCTAAAGCAGATGTTTCCATACATTTATCTTCTTCTATTTGACTTTCAGGCAGAATTATTTCAAAGCATGTACCTTTCCCTTTTTCACTTTTAACAGATATTTCTCCACCGTAAATACCTGTTATGCCATGTACTATGGATAATCCGAGTCCTGTGCCTTCTCCCGGAGATTTTGTCGTAAAATAAGGTTCAAATATACGTTCTGCTGTGTCTTTATCCATGCCGTATCCCGTATCTTTTACAGTAATTTTTACATAAGTGCCTTCTGTTGACATATGAACCCTCTCAAGGCTTATTGAAAGTATACCTCCTGAATTTTTCATGGCATGGCATGCATTTATAAAGAGATTTGTAAAAATCTGATACAGTCCTGTGTGATCTCCTGAAATTGCAATATCTTTTTCTTTTATATCTGTTACTATCTGAATATCTGGAGTTATGAAAGACTTTATGAGATTTATTGCTTCTTCTATGGAAGGATATACTTTTACTGGTAACTTTTTTTCTTCTATTTTTTTACTGAAGGTAAGGATTTTTTTTACCATTTCCGCTCCTCTTTCAGATACTCTGATTATCTCTATCAGATTTGAATAAAGTTCACTTCCTTTTTTTGCATTATCGAGAGAAATACCGGCATAACCCATAATAGCCATAAGTATATTGTTGAAATCATGGGAAATACCTCCTGCAAGGGTTCCTATGGCTTCCATTTTTCTTGCATGTAAAAGTTTTCTTTCCAGTTCTTCTCTCTCTTTTTCTGCCTTTTCTCTTTTTAGTCTTTCGTAGAGTATTGGTGATATGAAATTTGAAATAGATTCTAAAAGTTTTATGTCTTTATCTGTATAGTCATTTTGTTTATTTGCTAAAGTAATAAAACCTACAGGTTTATCTCCATATATAAGAGGTACTGTAAAGGCTCTTTCCAGAATAATATGTCCTTCCGGCACCGGAATGTATTTATTCTCGCACCTGTGTTTTCCATTCAGAAGGACGTTTTTATATATAGATTCCATGCTGTCATTGGATGGAGTAAATTTTACCTCTTTTAGTTCAATATTATTCCATATATATTTTGTAATTGATTTCTCTGTATTTTTATTAATAAATCCCATAACTCCCCAGGAGCTTTGCAGGGCATCTGTTAATCTGTTCAGTACATTTCTATATGTATCTTTCCCTTCAGTTGTAAGAAAGATTTTTGCTATATCGTTTATTATGGAAACTTCGTATTCTGACTGTTTTAATTTTTCTTCTGCCAGTTTTTTTTCTGTTATATTCTGTATCTGCCCTATCATAAAGACAGGATTATTTTCATCGTTCCTTACGACTGTCCCGTGGATCATGCCGTATATTATATGGCCTTCTTTATGTATGTATCTTTTTTCTATAAATACCTGTTTTATATTTCCTTCTATTATTTTTTTTATTTCCTCTTCATCTTTACTGTAGTCTTCCGGTAATGTAATATCTTTTATGTTTTTCTCCAGGAGTTCTTTTTCAGAATAACCGAGCATATTACAGAAACTTTTATTTGTTTTTACATATTGACCTTTTAAGGATACTATGGCCATGCCTATACCGGAATCTTCAAACATTCTTCTGAATTTTTCTTCTGAAAGGTTCAGGTTTTTTTCTGCTTCTTTTTTTCTATGAGATAGAATCTGTAATCTCTCTTCCTGTATTTTAAATTTCGCTTTCTGCGTAATTTTTTTTAATTCTTCAAGGAATTCCTTTCCTCTTTCTCTATTGTAATTCATATAAAACTCCCTCTTATTTGTTTTTTTCTATTATAACTTTTTTAGATGATATTTTATATAGCCTTGAAAATGAAAAGCCCTGAGAATTAGGGTTTTAAAACCTTTGTAATAGTTAAGTTTACAGTGTAAAAGTAAGATTTACAGTTGTTTTATGTCGATTTGTATTTATGTATAATTTATTTTTAATTACACTATAATGACCTTTTTAAGATAATTTTCATAAAAGATGATTTTCCTGAATGAAATATTAATTTTTTACAATCTTATGGTGGTTAGTATGATGTTGAAGCAAATAATAAAGTCGAATATACTGAAACTATGGATGAAGACAAACAGGTTATTGTGGCAAAGACTGTTAATACTAAAAAGTCGTATTTTACAGAAGTGGATAGCAGTACAGGTTTCGTTATAGATGAATGGTAATGGAAGGCAAATTCCGTGAAAAATTTGAAGAAGACGGTAAAACAGTATATACAGGCTATGTTGACGCCTCCCCCGTAATACTGATAATTGCACGGAAACAAAAGCCGTTCATTTATATCTTTCTCCTTCAGATGCATCTGCTATAGAGATGTTAAGTGGTGATGATACAGGAGCAGTCCGGTGGATGAAATTAAATAATAAAAACATATTTTCTCTATATGCCAGTCACAGTCAATTTGTGAAAGAGGCTGTATTACAGTGGGAAAAAGATACATTTCATCTGAGGGTACAGTTGTGTAAACAGTTTAAACGTAACCTGTTTACACAACTGTGAAATCCGGGCCGGGGATAGCCTCTTTTAAGATATATGTTCAATGACTTCAGGATTGGCGATTAGATACCATCCTCTAAATGTTGTAAATATAGGACAAAAAATAACGAGTACTTTTTTAATGAGTGCTTATAGCGGTAATTATAACAATGATTTTCCGGGACAATCTCTGCAGTGGCACTTCTCGATAAAAACATTTGACTTCTGAGTTCATACTCGTTACATCTGGCATCATACGAGCTTCTTATGACACACAATTTGTCATTTCTTATTGCTACGAAATCTGATTAATCCGGAGCCTCCTGAAGAGATTTAGCTGGTGTCATATTTACCGATTGTAGCACTAATACCTCAGAATCCCCGCTACTCTATACCGGTTATACTTCCTGAGAATCAGGAAAAATGAAGATTCTCAGCTCTCCGATTATAGTGTACTTATCGCTATCGTTTTTTTTTGTCTGAATTATCAAACGGTAAAATAAGTATACTTGTTAATAAAATGTTAACATTTTGTTTGATATAATTCTGTAGAAATATGCTATGATTAGTTCATAAAAATCAGGACATCTAAAAAAATCTGTCCTGAATTTAAAAGAAAGGAAGTTTTTGTATATGAAAATTAATCAGACAACTAACTCATCATTTGTAAACACAGGAATAAAAAAGGGAATGGCTGAAGAGGAATTTAGCTCAAAAGATGTTTTTCAGAAAACAGAAAAACATGAAGATCTTGGGGTTTATAGAGGTAATAAGGCAGTCAAATCAAGTTCATCACCGGGAGAAGATCTTGCTATCGATCTCATATCAGATTCATGTCAATAAGGAACAGACTGCTGCAATAATGTTTTGTGATTATATCAGGGAGCAATTCCTGATAGTCACATATACAGTATAAACTTATAAGCCCGGTCTGCAATTATGATGCAGTGAATTTAAAAGATATTGCTGATTATTTATTCTGTATAGATTGTTGTACCGGGCAATTTATATTCACTTTCGCAAATCTAACAGAAAAAGATAAATTGGAGAAACCCTTTAGAAGTGACGTCAATTTCATCATAAGGAGAGTTATTATGAAACATACAGTAATGTCAATACAGGGAAAGTTAAAATCTACAATAAATTTTACTCGAAGTTTTCTAAAAAAACCGGTGGAAATAAATCCTGAGGGAAGAGATTTTTTTATTTCTTCCGGTAAAGATGAAAAGGAATGGACAGTTCTTATTTACGGAGAAGGTAAAAATAGACTTGCCTATTCCACCGATGCAGCTCTGAATAAAATGGAGAAAGTCGGTTCAAACAAAGATGTAAATATTGTAGTACAGGCTACAGTCAGTCCGAGCTGGAAAGAAAGATTTTCTCCTGAGATGGGAAGAGTAAATACAAGGCGTTATTATATTACTAAAGATAATAATGAAGAAAAGATAACTTCTCCTATAGTGGAAGACCTGGGAGAACAAGTTCCCCTGAATGCTGATACTCTGTCAGATTTTCTATCCTGGGGTATGAAGGAGTTTCCTGCGAAACATTACATGGTAGTAATAAAGAAACATGGCAGTGGATTTATGAAAACCCGCCATGAGCCACTTTCTGCAGCAGAACTTGGTGAAGCACTGGAAAAAACAGAGGCGAAAACAGGAAAAACTGTGGATATTCTCTCTTTTGACAGTTGTTCTATGTCACAGATGGAAGTAGGATATGAAATAAAAGAACATGTGAGAGTTATGGCCGGTTCTCAGGAGGATATATATGCTATTGACTATCCTTATGAAAGAATACTTTCCGGACTCCAGGAAAAAGCCGGTGTAATAACGGCGAGAGAAGCTGGAGAACTCATTGTTAAATCCCATGAAATAGACGTTCCCAGAGGCATTCAGACAGCAATAGATCTGGAAAAATTGAAAAACGTAGGAATAGCCACAAAGGAGCTTGTAGAAACATTAATTAAAAAAGGAATAAAAAGAGAAATAATTTATACCGATATGCTGAAAACCTCATCTATGGAGCCTGTTGAAAGTAGAAGACTTGCTTTTGATTTCAGAGATGAAAGAGGTTTTCTTAAAAATCTTATGGAAGATAAACATATTACATCAGAAGAAATTAAAGAAAAAGCAAAAATACTGGATGATATGCTTTCAGATGCAGTAATAGCTCATTATATATGGGATACAAAGAAAAAAGTAAAAGACGGAAGGGGACTGAACCTTTATATTCCATGGAAAAATCCTTCTAAAGATATAAGAAAAAAATACGACAGTCTTAAATTTGAAAAAGACAGTACCTGGATGAAACTTATAGATTATATTTTTGAAGATAAACATGTAGCAGAAGATTTTGGAAATGGAATAAAATCATCAGATGAAAAAAATAAACCTGAAAAATTATCTCTTTCACAGAAATTGGGAAAAGAAATCATACATAATTATAAAAAATATGTTGCCCCCTATCATATGTCTGTCTGCAGGCACATTCCCAGTTGTTCCCAGTACGGAAGGGAAGCAATAGAAAAACACGGACTTGTTCAGGGCGGTAAAATGGCTTTTATGCGCATACTGGGCTGTAATTCTGAAGCAACTGCAAAATATGATCCTGTTCCTGACTTACCACCGGAAGGGGAAGAGGTAAAATGTAATATAGAATATGGAGAAGTACCACCTGATTTCAAAGATAACAACCTTCCTGAAATACTCGTAACTCCGCCGAAAACAGAAGAAAAATCTCCTTTAAAGAAATATATTGAAAATCATATTATTTCAGCAGGTGCATTAACAGGAAAAATCCTGGGAGGAATTACAGGTGCACTTGTTTCATTACCTGTTGGCACTGCTATGGGAGCTATACTTGGAACAAAATCGGGAAGAGATGAAATCACTGATTTCAACAGAAAACTCCTCTCAAAATACCACAGAGATTCTGTAAAAGATTTTGCAAATATTGAAAGAGTTGTGGGGACACCGGGTTATAATGTTCATGAAAAAGTAAAAGAACTTACGGGATCTTTTACAATTACAGAAGATACTCTGAAGAATTCCGGTATAGAAATGTTAAATAGTACATCTGCCGGAACACTTATAAATAAAAGATTTTCAGAAAAAAAATTAAGAGAAGAACTTTCCGGTCTGAAATTTAACGAAGGAGATATAGATGTAATTATAAATAATGCATCTTACAGTTATAATGAAATCCTTGCAAAAGTTCTGGGAGGTTCTGCCGGAGCAATAACAGGAACACTTATAGGTGCTCTTGGCGGATCTGCAGTAGGATATCGCTGGGGTTCAAAATTTTCCGGTTTATTTGCACAGAATTATTTGAAAGAAAAATTTGGAGAACTGGCTACAAAAATAGAAACAGAGCAGATACTTAAATATTATTATGAATAATATTATGTGAAAATACTGTAAGAAAATAAAAAAATCAGGTAACTTACCTGATTTTTTTAGAAATTACTTAATAATTTGAGATTATATGAATTTTCATTTTTAACGGCGTAAAATAAAGCTTTAGATGAAAATTATGTAGAGGCAATTTATCTGAATAATTTATAAAATTAATTATTGCTGCTATTTTTCAGAATATCAAATCTAAAAGACCTGGGATATTTCTCTGTAAAAACCAGAGATGAACTCAATTTTTCATGGATAAAACAAAATTCTGATTTTTCTTCATCCACATTTATTCCATTTTCTTTCAAATCACTTACCATGTTACAGCAGAATTCTTTTACCTGTCCTTCATTGATCAGTAAATTTTTAACAAATTCCATGTAATTTTTAGTTGAAAACTTTTTGTTGAAAATTATTTCAACCTTTGATTCCGGTAATCTGTAATCGGACATTTCTTTCACCTGCTTTCTTCCTTACTGTTTGTTTTTTATTATTATAATCAAAATTATGTAAATTTGAAGATAAAAAATGTTAACATTTTGTTAACAGAATACACAATTTATACAACTTTATTTCAGACACAGAGAAACGTTAACAATATAATTGTTTGCTGAAATGATTGTAAAGAGTTGTCAGGAAATAGCTGCATTTTATTACTGTAACAGATAAAAAAATATCCCAGAATCTATAAATAGTGAGTAGTGAATAGTGAGTCAGTAATTACCATGTTTTACTCATCCATAAATATTTTAGGACTTTTCATACAGGCTCTTAGTAACTCTGACTATTACCTACATGTATGAGTCCTTGATAGAGAAAGGATTTTATAATAAGAAAGTGTAAAACTTAAAACATATATATAAAAACCCTGTTGTCAGGCCACTCTAAAAAGATGTGAGTAATAGTCAGGTATTACTAATCTAATAGGATCAGACAGTCCATCCCTTCCCATCCAGAGAATCCAGATATGGATCTTCTCCGAAAACCAAAATATTCCCACCCGGCGCATGAACTACATGGGGTACAATTTCTTTTGCAAGTTTTTCCGCTCCTCCATTGTTGAGAAGTTTCCGGAAATATCCTTCTTCTTCTGTATTCTGCTCTTCCAGAGGTTTATTTATATCATCTGCATCTCTTTTTTCTTCAGTAATATCAAATTCCAGTTTTCCTTTCATCCTGGCAGAAAAACCTTCTTTTCTTTCTACATCAATAATACGGCCAGTTTCTTTCTCTACTTTTACTTTTGTATATGTGTCAGGACCAAGAAGACCGCCGTGGCCATCTCTATACTGTGTATATACGCCTACTGTTTTTGTATTAAAGAAGCCTTCTTCTCTTTCTTCGTATTTTGACTCTCTCAGAGAATTTTTGACGTCAATTACACCTGTTTGAGTGAATTCTCCTCCTCCTGTAGCATGAGAATATCCGTTAATATATGAGTTTTCCATGTATCCATCCGGCGCTTCTTCTGTGCTTGTAATTCTGGCATATTTGGTATTTCCTGTCTCTGTATCATAAGATACTTCTCCGGCGTGAATGAGTCTGGTGCTCTCCGAATCGTAAGAAGTAATACGATTATTTGAACGGGAAGCTATTACCACTTCACCTTTATTGAAATTAATGTCTACCTTATCATTATCAAATTTCTTTACTATTTCTATATCTTCTTTTACAGATTTTATGGTATTCTCTCCATATTTACGATTTTCATATGTCATATTAATTTTCATTACAATCATCCTCCTTTAAATTTATGACAGTGCTTCATTTAGGAGTCCGCCGCCGACTGATCCAAAAGCTCCTACCACTCCAATGCCTCCTATAACACTGAAACCTACAGCCAGTGGATCTTTCGTTATTACTGCTGCTATTCCGGCTCCTCCACCTGCTATTGCACCTGCCAGTGCACTGGCAATTATCTGTTTCTTATTTCCTTTCTGTCTATCAGAGATCATTGCTCCCATCATTCCTCCAGTAAGAGCTCCTCCTGCTACTGTCATTACAGTGGCCACAGGCCCTCCAATCGAATAGAGTGCCCCTGCGGCAATCATACTGCCAATACCACCCAGAATTCCGAGAGGACTGAACAGAGGCATGGGAATTTCAGAAGGATCTTTGTCTGCAGAAGCTTTCTGTTTTTTTATACCATCCATAGAAAGAAATTCAGGTTTTTCTTCGGTCTTGCCAAGGATAACTTTATCTGTTTCTTCTTTTTTATCATTTTTTCTTAATAAGCCTGTATTTAATACCTGACTTGACGTTATATTTTTTATTTGCATTTTTTCTCTCCTTTTTCTTTAATTTATTATACTATAGCATAATGTATTTTTTGTGAAACATAAAAGATGTTAACAAAATGTTAACGGGAAATGTATCTGTGAATAATGTAATAAAGACAGAAAATAACGTTATTGTAATAAGGTAAATCCCTTTTACATATACAATCTAAAGGGCCATAAATTTACCTGATGTGGTAATCAATATTCATTTATAGTGTATATCATAACATGTTAAAATTTACTGACCTGAGTACAGACAATTTTAATGGCGTAAAATAAAGATTTAGATAAAATTTTATCTGGAGACAAATATCTAAGAGGGTGTTGGAAAAATCCCAGAACACAATTAGTCATATTGTGGAGCCGGCTTCCATCCGGCTTGAGCTGGCATCTTGCCAGCTCCACAGGTGTTATTAAAATTTAAAATCATATATTTTTCAGACACGCTCTAAGAATATCTTAACGTTTTTTTTTGTCTAATTCTTATACTTTAAACTGTTTATACAGTTAACATATTGTTAATAAATTATATGAATTTTTATATGATATATATGCTAAAATATAAATAAATAAAGACTGTAAAATATACAGGAAAGGAGATAATGATTATTATAATATTAGGATTTACTATGAAAATAAGATAATCCTGTCTCTGAATGGCATCTAATTCTCATATTTAGTTGTGACCGCTCAGGTTATGAAATTGAAAAAAATATATGTGCAAATATAATTTTAGTTAATATGGAGGTAAAGCAATAATGAAAGTAGAATTGTTAAAAACAGGAACTACTCAAACACAAAAAACAATAAATAATGTAAAAAAAGAAAAAGAAATTACTGAAATATATGATAATGATACTGTAGAACTTAATTCTAACAAAAGCGGAATAAATATGCCATCTATCACTCAGAGTAAAAATGTTTTCTTTAAATTTTTTCAAAGTGAAAAAAGTAAAGAAGAAGAAGCTTTCCGTAATGATGTTCTTAATGGAACCTATAAAGATTATTCTTTCTATGAACCTGAAAAAGTTCTTCTTAAAGATGGCACTGTAAGAGGAGTTAGTCGTAATTCATTTCTGATCGGTTTGGATGAGAAAACTCACAATTACAGGTTGGCAGGTGCTTTTTCAGGTATGACTCTTGGCCTGGCAGGATCGGCAATTTTTTTCCCGGGATTTCTTCTGGCATTTCCTATCTCTATTATCGCTGGATTAGCTATTGGAGGGGTTGCGGGAGATTTTATTGGAACAGAGAAAGTAGTAGAAGACTTTAACAAAGATAACAATGTAACTATTGATGATATACATCCTGAAGACAGGCGGGCTATTTTTAGGATGTTTAGGATTGAAACGTCTGGGGCTATAGATAAAGATAGATATGTCATTACTGAAGAAGATTTTATTAAAGGAAAAGATTTTAAAGAAACCACAAAAGAGTTAATAGATATATTCAAAAAAGTTGGAACTAATAGAATGTCCTACACTTTTGATATAAATAACAGAATTAAAGATATAGAAAATGATAAGGATAGAAAGAATGTAAAAGATGCTATTTTTTCTTTTATGGATATACAAAAACCAAAAATTGATGGTTATAGAAGAGGTACACATATTATAGAAATTGCTATATACGTCTTTGATTATATAAAAGAAAATCCTATAAAAGGAAAGAGTAGTGTAGAATCTATAAATGAATTTTATGGACTCTTACAGAGCATGAAAGAACAGAAAGATGCTCTTCATCTTACATTAAAGATTTATAGAAATATTAAAGGTATAGAAAATGATAATGAAAGAGAATCAGCTAAAAATAAGATTTTAGCAGAGAGTAACCTCAAAGCATTTTAGAAAAATCCCAGAATATAATAAATATATGGTAGCTTCCAGCTGTCTTGAGCTGGAAGCTTGCCGTCTTCACAGGTGTTATTAAAATCATATATTTTTCAGATAACTCTCAGATTAGAAAGAGATGTCTTTCTCATAATTTGATGCTCTTATGATGGTAATTTTTCTGAAAATCAAAAATTCTTTGAAATTTCAGATAAAAGTTTATCTTTCTTCAGGCTGATTTACAGACATTTTTTCCATAGTTTCTCCTATTGCTTTACCTGCTTTACCGCCCAGTCTGCTTCCTGCAGTTACTCCTGCTATGGCACCTGCAATGAGTCCAAGCCATCCTCCTACAGGACCTGCAAGAGCAAATCCTCCCATAACTCCGAGATATGGCCCTATAAATCCTCCTGCTGTGGCACCTGTTGCACCACCTGCTGCTATAGCAGCTGCCCTGTGCAGGCTTCCTGTTTCTCTAATGTCTTTGCTTTTATTTTCAAATGATACAGTTTCTGTATTTTCATTATTATTTTTACGCAATTTTCTCCATGGAAGTTTTGATAATATCATATTAATAACTTTACCTGAAGGACCTGCAATAATTCCAATAGTATTTTCTATTACTGCTCCTGCCTGTTCTGCAGTAATTTCCTGTCTGTCTATTGCTCTGTTCAGCTCCTGTTTTGCACCATCTATGGCCATACCTGCCACACAGAATATTTTACTTGCAAAACAGAGTCCTGCCGCAAAATCCAGAGTGCCATTCATCCTGGATTTTACATCTTTTTCTCCTTTTGCCATTTCTCCAAGACCTCTGTAAACCTGTAGAAAACCTGTAATATAACTTATCATTGCCAGGCCGTTTTGAATATAAGGAATTTTTTCAAGATTTTTTCCTATGAATTTTCCAGTTTCCCTGAAGGCTTCATTATCTATAAGCTTTTCAAAGAAATTACTCTTTTCCAGTTCCTGAAGTCTTGCATATTTTTCAGGGCACTGTGCTTTAAGTTTTTCAGGTTCTCTGTAGTAGTTGGAAAAACTCTCGGCAAAATCTTCCCATCTGTTTGTAGAAGCATATTTACTGATATAAGGAGGCTTTCCCCAGGCATACCCCTTACTTTCGAAGCCTATAGCACCAAAAAGTGATGTTTCGAAATCTCTTGTATGTCCTACTTCATGAATTATTACATGTTCTGCCCAGGCTTTTGAATAGTTTAAATATTTTCTGGAAAGATCTATGTGAGGTGATGATGGTATGGCATGGGCAAGACCTGATGCACCATCTATAAAAGGCTTCATTGTTATGGTCTTCACTGAATTAATATCTTTAAGAGGAAGTTTATCCAGCGTGGAAATAAGCAGTTCTTTTTCTTCAGATGTCATATTGAGCAGGCCTGGATAGATAAAAGATGGAAAAGCTTTTAATGTTTTAAAGAATTTTAATGATGTATTAACAGATTTTTTTACCATGTCATGTTCATCTATATATTCCGATGTTTGAATAGCAGTGTTTATAAAAGTATCTTTCCCGCGTTCGAAGCTTCCTTTTTCTGCTGATATTGTATTTCTTTTTTCAAAGTTTTCTTTCATTTCTTTTAATAGATCGCCTTCTGTTACAGATAAGGAAGATTCAAGCGTTACAACATCTTTAAACTCTTTTTTTATATTATCTCCTGAAATTATGTCATTTATTTTTCCAGTACTGAATGATATATTATTTATTTTCATATATTTTCTCTCTCCTTTTTTCTAATGTCTTTTTCCAACTTCTACTCTGTGTGAAAAAAGCAATTTTACTTAAATTATTTATATCATCAATATTTTCAGTTTTTTCTTTCTTATTTAATATTATCTTATCTTCTCATAGAAACACCGGAACAGGCCAGAACTCTGTCACAGTAAGGAACAGAAATCCTCTGTATTATCCTTTACGCTCCGGTACATAATATTCTGGAGATATTCTTTCGCTGTGCCACTGTTTTGTATCAATCAATGCACCTGTCTCTCTGTTAAATACAGCTTTACCGGAATATATCTTTTCTTCTCTATATATTTCATTATTACTATAATATGGATTTCCATTTTCATAACCATATTCATAGATGGATTCCTGATAACTATTTTTTGTTTTAATATACATGGATTCAAGATCTCCTGTTTCACTGTTAAAAGATACCTTTGCTTCATTTACTGACTCTCCATATCCACCTTCAACCATATTAATATATGGAGAATATTCTCCTCCCCACTGATTTATAAGTCTGGAAGAAGAATTCATTTCGATCCTGCCTGACTCGGGATTCAGATCTGCTTTACTGTTATCATACTTTAGTATTTCCTTCGATGCAATTTCAATTCTTCTTTTCATTTCGGAAGCAAATTCGTTCCTCTTTTCATTATATTTAATCTCTTCTGCTTTTTTATCTTCTTTTAATTGATTTTCTCTTTTTTCTTTTTCTTCTTTTTTGAGATAGTCAAGATAAGCTGAAGGAGTAACATCCTTTTCTTCGGAAAGAAAGGGCTTTCCCTTTTCTGAACTGTTATAATGTTTAATTTTGAGTATTTCTCCTGTCTCTTTATCTACTTCTACTGCAGTAGCCCAGACACATTCATATGATTCCCTGTTGAAATAAACAGATATTTCACGACCGGTGAAGAAATTTTTCTTTTCCTGATACCAGGAAACACCACTCGAAAAAGGACCCGGTAATCTTCTATATGTTGAAACCTTTCCTTCTTTAATATCTCCTGTAAGAGGATCATAAGAAAGTCTGGCATTTTTTACAATCCTGCGTGGACCATATCCATATCTTCCAGTTATGTCATTTTCTCCTTCGAAATCTGTATTATCAAGTTTTATTTCCCCTGTCTTTTCATCTCTATCTTTACCTGCAGCAGAATTGATAGCTTCATTGCCTTTAGCATTATCATAAAGTTTTGCCAGTTCAAAATCATCTTTTACTCTTTCTATTGCATCAAAGGCTATGTTTAATTCTTTATTAGTAAATTTACCTGTCTTGAATTCAGGGTCTGTCGAGTTTAATATTAATCTTTTTTCATCAATATTACTGAACTCTTTTCTTGCTTTTTTCAGAGCAGAATCTCCTTTTTTTATTTCTACATCAATTATATCTCCGGTTTTCTTATTTATCTCTACTCTGGAAAATATTTCTTTCTTATCTCTGTCATCCTGAAATTGTGTATATATACATTTATTTTTTTCTGCTATCTCTTCATATTTTGATTCTTTCAGGCTATAGGACAGATCACTTTCACCCTTTTCAAACCTTTCTCCTCCGCCTATAGCATAAAATACTCCGTCAATATATGAATTTTCCTGTCCCCATTCCCTTAACTGCTGTGAAGTGGATACTCTACCTTCTTTTATATCACCTGTTTCCGGATTGTACGACACTTTTGCACTGTAAAGTTTCTCTTTATAGTCTGTATCAATGATCTGTGTGGAAGCACCATAAGGATTATGAGTTATATCAACTTCCCCTTTACTGCAATTAATATCTACTTTATCATTATCAAAATTTTTTGCTATATCTAATTCTTTTTTTACGGAATCTATGGTCTGTTTTGCCTGAACAAGTTTTCCCTGTGATAAACCAATCTTCATAATATATTTCTCCTCTCATATGTAATTTTTCAGATAAAATAATCTATACTTTTGCACTTTCTTAAGAAAGCCTTATTCCATCTTGCAGGGTGAAGCAATGCTTCGCCCCTACAGTGCAACATTTTTTTAAGATTCTGCGAAAGTATAGAATAATATAAAAAATTATTATCCTCTCGGTGTATAATAAAGGGGAGGATTTCTGAAACATTTATTTTCCGTCATAACGGCATTTTTCTTGCCTATATTATTTAAAAGAACATCCCCTTCAGCCTTTATATTATCATAGCCACATGGTCTGACAGTAACTATATGTCCGTGGCCTTTACTTCTCTGTGCTCCGATTACAGGTAATCCCATGTTTGCAAGTTTCTGTGCTTTTTTACTGTCAACTTCCATCCAGTAGCCATCTTTTTCTTTAGCAGAGGTAGCCAGCTTTCTTGCCATAAGGTTTGCCGTATATGGTGTCCCTGTTTCAGGATGTGCCAGACCTACCTTTGAGTCTGTTATATCTATTCCCAGATCTTTAAGAGTATGAGCCACTCCTATATTACAGAAGGTTTTACCACTGTGAGGTGCAAGACTTCTGTCTTTTCTGGATTCATCCTGGGCCTTTACAAGAGACTCCATTCTTGCCTTTTTCAATTCCTCCTGAGATGGGAGAATATCTCTGACTGCATGATTGCTGGATGAGACTTTATTTTGCAAAGGTTTTTTAGTAATGGTATTACTATGCTTTGGAATAATGTTATTACTTTTCGGCCATGAAAATCCTATAAATCCCGGTATTGACATATTTTTACCTCCTGTTTTTTATAAATTTAGAGTATCAGAAATTTTCATTTAGAAGTGATTATATATATTATAATAAAAAAAATATCTGATGGCTTATGAAAAATGTTAATAAAATGTTAACAGGAAATAAAATTTATATATAGTAAATTTAGACAAAAATAAACGATATGGATGGTATTTTTATCTGCCGCTACTTCAACAGTCCATTCTTCTCCGGATATATAGGTTTCACTGTAATCTTTTTTTAATGTCTGAATAGAATTAAGTATTTCATCATCCATACTTATAAAATCAGATTTATCGATTTTATTTTCAGCCCGGCAATTCTTCATCCCGTAAATCATTTTTTATGGTGTAAATTAAGCTTTAGATAATATTTTATCTGGAGACACTTTTATATAAATAATTTAACGTTTTTTTTTGTCTTATTTTACTATATTTACCTGTATATCTTTGTTAACATTTTGTTAATATTTTTCTTGAGCAGAAAAAAATATGTTTATGTATAATATAGATGAAATGTAAGAAACACAGGTTCTGCTTCTTATGTTTTTCCTGGAGAAAGTTATATGTTTCACCGGGAGGCTGTATATGAGTCAGAAGAATGTGATAAAAACCTGTGATCACCTCTATAAGAATTTTTACTGGCAAATAAAAATGTGTCAGAAATTCTGGATATATTCCGTCAGGTTTGTCTTTTAAAGATTGAAAAAAATAAAATTATTAAAATGAAGGGAGATATTATTATGATAGGTAGCATAAAAAATAACATAAGCCATTCACTGTTAAATACTGAAAGAAATAAAACTCTTTCTGAAGAAAGGGGAGTAGAGAGAGATACTTTATCCGGCAAAAATCCATCAGATAATATAGGAGTTATGATTGCAAAATTAAGCCTTGAAGCATCTAAAAATGTATCATCTAATTCCGGGAAAAGACAGATTTTAACAGAAGGTCTTATGAAGATAAAAGATAATGAAAATACGAATTCTGAGCAAAAAGAACTGGCCAGACTTGGTATAAATATAGTAAAAGGTAATGACTTCTCTGATATTACTGCAGTAGAAACAAGATATAAATTTCTGGATGCAATTATGAGTGCCTGTGGCGGGCCTGTTGGCAGTGTGATTGCCAGAGTGACTTCAGATTCGGCAAAAGGTGCATCAACTAATTTTCAATCACGACAGATCCTGTATGGCGGTATGGTAGCCATAAAAGATAATGAAAATACGAATTCTGAGCAAAAAGAACTGGCCAGACTTGGTATAAATATAGTAAAAGGTAATGACTTTTCTGATATTACTGCAGTAGAAACAAGATATAAATTTCTGGATGCAATTGAAAATAAATCTGATAAACCTTTAATACCTGTTATTGCTGAGGTGACCTTTAATTCTGCCGTTGAAGCATCAGACCTGTTTGAAAAAAGAACAATGTTAAGAACCGGTCTGGAAGCCATATGTGATAATCCTGGGAGTACTGCCCAGCAGAAAGATATTGCCCGTTTTGGCATAGATAGTGGTGCAGGTCATCATATAAGTGATAGCAGTGCTGTAAATGCACGATTAACTGTTATGAAATCTTTGTTTTAAAAGATAATAAAATAAATAGCCTCTTCTAATATGAGGAGGCTATTTATTTTACGATTAACAAAATAGAAATTACCACCGGTTAAAGTAAGAGAATTTTCTTTTTTTCCATGAAACTCCTCCATCTTTTCCGATCATTCCAATACCTCACGGAATACCGGCAAAACCCGGCATCCCCAGTAATGTCAGAGCCATTGGAACTTTAACCAGGCCTGCAGCTACTACAATACCTGCCCCGGTAATTGCCACGGCAGTCGCAGTGGCAATTATCTGTTTAGAATTGTTTCCTGATTCCTCAGATTTGCTTGCTGCCAGAACTCCTCCCATAATAGCACTGACAGTCTTTTTTATTATAGCTAAAGTTCTATAATAGAGTGGCTTTCTCTTTTTATCCACTCTCCTGTTTTCCATCCCACTACTGCTCCCAGTAGTCCTGTTGTCGGTATTGCCACTATGGGAGGTAAAACAAGACTTCCAATGGCAGTACCTGCTGCCATACCTGTCAGACCTGACATAAATTCCCATCCCCTCATACCACTGACAGATTTAAGGGCTTCACCTGTAAAAGATGTTTTAATCTGTTTATCGGGAAAAAGCTCTTTATCAGGATTTATCTTTACAGGAGGTTCATTATTAATAATACCTGTTGCTCCCAGGGCAAAACCTGCAGTATTTGGTATATTTGTGCCGGGGTTTCTCATGAGTTTCGGAATAATCCACTCATTAATTCTTCTTTCTTTCGGGAGAATAGAATTTATGAGTCCTACCTGATTGGAATAACAGCTGTTATTCAGGGTATTATAATAATCTTTATCATGAGATTGAAATGCTTTTTCCAGACTTTTCTTTAGAAACTCCTTCTTTTCTGCTTCAGTGAAATTCAGCTTATATTTTATAAGTTTATGTCCCCTTCTCCTGGAACATTTCTGTATTGTATCTTCCCAGGTTCCCAGCTGATAAACATTTAAAAATTTATCTTTCATTCCATCTATGAGATTGTAAGACTCTCCTTCTTTAAGTCTTGCTTCTATTGATAAAACAAGGCCTTTTGCTGTTTTCCCGTCAGAGGCAGTAACAGGCCCGTCATCTTCAAATTCAAAATATGAAAGGGCATGTCCTGCAATCCATTCAGGAGCAAAAGGCTCTATTACGAGATAGACACTTTTAACCTTCTCAGGATCTACAGATACTTCTTTAAAGATAGGCTCCCAGTCGATATCTTCCTTTCCTTCCTTAAAACCGCATCTTACATTCTCCATATGAATCCTGCCGTCTTCCGTTGTTTTTAAATATTTTGCAGGTCTCTGGTCCTTCTGCCAGTTTTCCTTTCCTTCTATCCTGGTAGAAGAAGTAAGAAGATTTTCAGGTATAAGGTTTAGAGAGGAAGGATCAGAAGTGATAAATTTATCTGATATCTTCTCTGAAGAAGTCTTTTTTTGATTTTGATTCGTGAAATTTGTTGTATTAAGCTTATTATTTAATATTTTCATATAACACCTCATTTACTATATTTTTAAAATTTTACTTCTAACCAGAAGAAAGAATAATTTTATTTCTTCAAAGTGTATATTCTCTTTCTATTACCTTTGTAATACAGTTCAGAGCTCCTCTGAAGGAACTTACGGCATTCATATCTACCGGTATGGTATTATATCCATATTTTTCATAAACACTGTTTCCTGCAGTATCAAGTTCATCTATGCCAAAATTGGGAATGAATATGTTATCTCCGTCTATGACTGCATTGTTATAGGTTATCCAGGGTACATATTTAAGTTTTGTCGTACCCAGATAGGGCAATCTTTCCACTTTAAATCCGTCTTTTTCAAGGTCTGCCGCCAGGGAATCAAATTTCTCCTGTAATTCTCTATCACCATCCATAGTATAGAGGAGATTATCCAGTGGCTTTAAAGGTCCCCAGGTAACTGTATTTTCTATATTTCTTTCATATCTTTCATATTTAAAAGGTTCTCTCTCTTTTATATCTTTAAGTATCTTTATCGCCATGGAAGGATCTCCCACTGTTACGACTTTTTTCCCTGTTTCTGGATCAATTTTTCCAAGAGGAGTCATGGCCATATCTATATGAAAAGCAGGCTGTCCCTCATTATTTCCTATTATAACAACCTTCTGTTTCGGAAAAGTTCTGTCTAACATCAATTTACAAAGTTCTTCGTGACTTACATCCTTTGCATCTATATGCAGGTCACCCTTTATGGTATTGTATTTCTGCGGATAGTTTTTCATATCTTTCATCATAAAAGTTATTGCGTCAGAACCTATATAGATATTATCCATTGTAGGAAGCTGGTTTCCTCCATCTATGAATCTCCCTTTCACTCTTTCATATGTGAGTTCAGGATTTACCCCTGCCAGGGAAGAGGCCACTTTCCAGTCTCCCTGTTGTGGAAAATCCATTCTGTCCTGTTCCATGATTTTACTGCCCTGTACCAGTGTCGAATCCTGTGCCCATATGGAAAGATTTGCTCCTGTAGAAATTACTGTTATCCTTTCAGGAGAAGATATGGTTCCATCATTACACCATTTCATGATTTCATCTTTCACTTCTCTTCTGCCCTGTTCATCTGATGTGAGTATGGTAAATTTTGCATCATCCATACTGGATATAAACGTTTTCATGGCATTCAGATAGGCCGGCTTTTCTTGCCCCATATTTCCGAAGGTAAAGCACATATGTTTTATTCTGCCTTCATTCTGAGGTATCATATAACCGTCCATGGCAAGACTCGTTTTTAATTCTCCTGATTTTTCCCTCCCCTCTGTTTCAGTCTGATTTTTCCCTTCTGTTCCTTTTCTGGCAGTGATGACTCCTGCCATGATACCTCCTGCAATACCGAGAGGTACTGCTGCCATGGCAGGCAGTGCAGAACCGGTAATATATGATGCAGCAGCACAGGCACCTGTTATAAGCGTTCCTGCTGCAGTACCTGTAATAATACTTTTCTGTAGAGATTTCTTCTCACTTATACCCTGTGTGAGAAAAGCAATGTTCCGTAAATTATTTATATCATCAATATTGCCGGTTTTTTCGTCCTTATTTAGTATTATCTTATCTTCCTGTTCTATTTTTTCCTGGACAGAAAATTTTTGCTTTATTAAAGATACAGCAGGTGACAGATTTATGTTTATTTTCATATGTTTCATCCTTTCCTGAAGAATTACAGAAAATATATGAATAATTATTATCTACATAATAGAATAAAAAATATCTGAAAGGCTGTAAAAAATGTTAATAAAATGTTAACAGAAGACAATGTCTCTATATGGTAATTTTGGACAAAAATAAACGATATGATAATAGTATTCTGTATTAAAAGTTTTCATAAGATTTTTTTCTAAATTTTTTGACTTTTTCTAAATAGGGATATTGCAGAACAGGTAAAGAGACTTAAAATAACGTAAGATTTTCATGGAGTAATATAAAAATTTCTACATGTATTTTCATACTAACAGACATGACCGGAGCGGTCACAACTAAATATGAGAATCTGATGCCTGTCAGGCTCTGACGTCATCATTCTCATATAAATCGCCAGGAATAGCACTTGATGTAACTGCAGTAGATTTTTAATATTTTTATTAACGTTATTTTCTGTCTGTTTGTTTATATTTTTACTGTTTTTACCGTTAACAATTTGTTAACAATTTTTTTGAATTATTCATCTTAACCCGTGTTAAAATATAATCAATAAAATCTACTGGAAAGGGGATAATAATTATGAAGATAAACAATATATCGAATCCCATCACACAGAAAACAGATAAAACCGGTTCTGATAAAAAACTTCAGGATAACAATGACAACACAAAAGATGAATTGAAGTCATCTTCAGCCGGTGAAGCTGATATGGCATTAAAAAACGATCTGGAAGCAATGAGAATTATTGCAGGAGGTCTCTTCGGTAGAGACATAGTTCATAATATAAAATATATCGTAGAAAATGATAACGGTGAATATGATAAGAATCCGGAGAAAGGTAAATTCGAAGGAAGGGGAGGAAAAGGAGAATTTTCTATTAATAAGGAAACGGGGGAGATAGAAAAGGCAGAATATATAGATGGTTCCTATACAGGGGGAAGTATGTATAAATATGAAAATACCGGTGGCAGGAGAATTTATACCTATTTCGACTCAGATACATTCGATGAGAGCTATGAAAAAAATATCTATGATGCACAGACAGGCCAGGTTCTGAATGAGAAGTTCTGGGGTAATAAAAATTCTTCCGATCTTGCATCAACTCTCGGACGTATAGAAAAACCTCTGGAAGCAAGAGTAATGGCAAAAGAGATTTCTTACAGTGATGGTATTGCAGAAGGAATAAAAAGAGATGCTACTATATGGAGTAAGATTATTGGAGAGTCAGCTCTTACGGGTACCGCAACGGCTATTCTTGGAGGAGGACTCGGTTTTATCCTGGGAATGAATCCCCTTGTTACAGGAGTAATAGGTGCAACTGCCGGTGCTGCCTGGACTGTATCAGGTAAACTGGAGGGTATACCTATGCAAAAAGTTTACCTTGAGCTCGAGAGTAGAAAAAAAGAATAAAAAGGAGGTAATATATATGTTTGCATCATTATTTGCAGCCACTACTGCAGTAAGTGCACTGAGAATAGGCCTGTCTTCCATGAAAGGACAGGAAAGTGAAAGACCTGAATATTTAGACACATTTCAACATCAGGGTGAAGGCGATATTCAGGGCAAGTCTTTTTATATGGATGCAGAAGATCTCAGAAATACTGCTATGAAACTCGGTAACAGTATTAAGAAATTGGATAATACGGAAAAGGATCTGAATCATGAACAGGGAGTAATAGAAGTGAAAGATGCCCTGTTAGAAGACCTTTCCCTCATCTCTCCTTCTATAAAAAAGGCAACAGTAACAGTCGATAAAAACTCGGAATTAAAGGGACTGGAAGTTATAACTGAAGATCCTGAACATGGCAAAGGCATATATAAATATGAAAGTAAAAAAAAGGGATTTATGAAAAGAGAAGAAAAAGTAGAAATCTCTTCTTATGAATATAATAATAATACCGGTAAAGGAGTTTATAGAAAGGGAATCTATGATAAAGATACTGAATATGCGAACTCCACTCCATCTCCTGTGAGTTATGCCGAATTCTCCAATGACTATTCCATTAAGAATAAGAAGCATTATATACCTCTTATTGAAAATTCTGAAATAGCAAAGGAATTGAAGCAAAAATTAAAAGAAATAGAAATGAGCAGTCAGAGCAGTCCATCTGTTGAATCTACTGTTATAAATAACAGAAAAGATGAAGAAAAAGAAATAGAAAGTCTTTTCTCCTCTATTAAAGAAAGTGCAGGGAAAATAGATAAAAAGGGAAAAAAATATGATGAAAAAACCGGTAATTTTATAGAAGATATTCTGAAGGATTTCACATATGAACATGATGCTAAAAGATTAAAAATTGGTGATAACGGTTCTATTGTATGTTACAGGCGGGACTATCATGGTACACATAACTTTTCAGCCTATAAAGAAAAAATTGATTCTTCTGACGGACACATTACATCTGTTTTCTTCCAGAGAAAATCTTATTCCGATGCTGTTGGTTCATATAGTAAAATTATAACTATTTATGTGGATAAAAGTTCAGGGGAAATTAAATCTGTAGAATATTACGATCCGAATGATTTCGATGCATCCAGTATCTGGAATGACCCTGGCATGAAACTGCACAGAAAAATGCAGGAAAAAGCAGAGATGGCATATGAAAATGCAGATCCGGAAGGATGTATGGATGAAATAAGCAACACTCACGTGTCAAACAGATATTGATTTTGAAAAATATAACTATAAAAGACCGGTTATACCGGTCTTTTATAGTGTACTATCCACTGCTCTTCAGAAATGGGAAGTACTTTTGATAAATCAGAGTGATTTTGTCAGTTAATGATGAGTGGAATATATATTACCCGCTACTCACTATAATTTTTTTGAAATCTTCTTCAATTTACCATACAGTAAGACAGAAATTTCTTTATCTCCTTCCAGGATTTCTACATGAACTTCTTTCTCTTTTACTGTAATACCGAGGAGATTTCCCTTCCAGTATACTTTAAATTTCAGAGATTTCCACTTTTCCGGCAGCCACTGTGGAGAAAATCCAGGATAGCCTTCTTTACTCACATACATACCGCCGAATCCGAAAACAGCTGTCTGCCATGTTATTCCTGCACCTGCAGCATGGAGACCCAGACCGGTATTGCCCTGATTATCCTGTAGATCTACAAGGGCAGTCCTCATGAAATATTCATAACCTTTAGTCATATCGCCCACCACAAGGCCCATAAGACAGTAAAGTCCAGGGCTCAGAGAGGATTTATGCATAGTTCTTTTTTCATAATATTCATAATTTATTTTTTTTGTTTCCAGAGAAAAGGTGTCTCCCGGAATATGTAATAACATGATTACATCTGGCTGTTTTATGAGTGTATAATCACCGGGTTTTGTAATATCCACTCCATCAGGCCAGAGAGGCATATTGTTTTCATCATATTCTGTTACAGTATAATCTTTCAATTTGAAATAGCCTTCATGCTGCTCCAGTAACTGTTCTGAACGGGGGATATAGATCTTTTCTGCCACATCTTTCCATTTCTGTAATTCCTTTGCAGTAAGACCTGTTTTTGCGACTATTGTTTCATAATCATATTTATGATTTTCCTTAAGCCATGCTAAAAGTTCAAAAGATTTTTCAATATTCCATTTAGCCATATAATTGGTATAGAGATTGTTATTTACATGTTCATGGAATTCATCAGGCCCTATGACCCTGTTAATGTCATATCTATCTGCTTTTTTATTATATTCTGCCCTGGTGCTCCAGAATCTGGCTGTTTCAAGGAATATTTCCATGCCATAATTAAAAAAGAAATCCATATCATCTGTTGCCCTGAAATATTCCCATATGGCAAAAGCCACATCTGAAACTATATGATGTTCCAGATCTCCTGTCCAGATTCTTACAGGATTTCCTTTATAATCAAAACCCCACCGCGGTGTTTCTTCTTTACCTGTATCTGCAGATTCCCATGGGAACAGAGCACCTCTGTAGCCGTTTGTAAAAGCATTTTCCCTTGCCATGTCAAGTAAATTATATCGATACATCAGAAGGGATTTTGCTCCTTCTGGCTGAGTATAGGTGAAAAAAGGTAACATGAAAATCTCTGTGTCCCAGAAGATATGTCCGTTATAACCTTCTCCATGCATACCTTTTGCTCCTATACTTACTCTACTGTCTTCTGTATTTACACAGTTCATAAGGTGAAATATATTGAATCTAAGAGCTTTTTCTCCTTCTTCATCACCATCTATTTCTATGTTTTTTATATGCCACAGTTTTTCATATGACAGAATACTTTCATTTAGAATTTTTTCCATTCCTTCAGCAAGAAATTCATTGAGTCTTTCTTCAGTTTTTTTCTGAAGACCTTCTTTCTCTATTTCCCTTGAAGTGGCCAGAGATACGTATTTTACTATGTCTGC
Source organism: uncultured Synergistia bacterium (assembly GCA_937888925.1). The sequence goes on from CALARM010000878.1 coordinate 31,400, forward strand.
AGTCATACCTTTCTGCACTTCTATATCAATATTTTCCATGGACATTTCGCCGGAAGCTATGAATTTTCTGCATGTTCCGGCATTTTCTCCCTTTATTTTTGCTCTCAGTGAAGATGCTATGCCAAGACGATAGTCTTTTTCACATGTTCCTGTTTCCAGATATATGCCTTTTTTATTCAGATCTTCATTTTTTCTCACAGTGAAATGTTTTATCTTTTCCTTCGGATCATCTTTTTTATTCAATACTGTACCGTCAATAATATTTTCTACTGTAATTATTCCATCATAATTTTCAGGTGTAATGGCATATTGCATACCTGCCAGATATGTTCTCCTCTTGCTTAAAAACCTGAAACCTTCTATTTTTGTAATTCTTCCTTCACTATCTTTTACCCTCACAGACTTATAGAGAAGACCGTGTTTCATATCCAGGGCTCTGTAAAAATTGAGTATTTTACATGTCTGAAGATCTACATATGCTCTGTTTATATATATTCTCAGTCCGAAGAAAAAAGGCATATTTACAAATTCTGAAACCTGTGCTTCCGATTTATCGTAAATACCTGCCATAAAGGTGCCCCTCTGCTCTCCATAAAGTATTTCCTCAAAAGAGCCTCTCACGCCTGCATAGCCATTTGCAAGGGTAAAGTTTGTTTCCATTTTCCCTGATATTTCAAATTTCTTTTGTTCTATGAGCCATTTTTTTTCCGATAATTTCATAAGCTGTACCTCCTGATATTTTTAGAATAATCTTATAGCTTTTCTTTCAATAATTTTTCAATCTTCTGAATAGATAATTCATCAAGGCTTTTTATTACCATATCTGCATGGGATAAATCCATTTCATTTTCCTTTCTTGCAAGACCGAAGGTGAATATGCCTGCATTCAATCCTGCCCTGACTCCTTCTATGGCATCTTCTATGACTATACAGTTTTCCGGTTCAACCTTTAACCTGTCTGCAGCAGTTAAAAATATTTCCGGATCAGGTTTTCCTCTTTTAAAATCACAGCCTGTTATCACTTCATCAAATAAATTATAAATGTCAATCTTGTTCAGTATAAGTGCCGCATTTTTGCTAGATGATGCAACTGCTGTTTTCAGATTTTCTTTTTTCAGAATTTTAATCAGATTTATTGCATCCTGAAAGGGTAAAGGAGGATTTTTTTCTACAGATGCCAGAAAATATCTCTGTTTTTTTGATGCCATTTCTTTTAGTTTTTCTTCTGACCCGTTTATTGCTACAGATGAAATACCTTCCAGTCTGGGTTTCCCGTCTACTTTTTCTCTGTATATATGTTCATCAAAATAAAAACCTTCTTCTGTAAACATCCTGTACCATGCCCTGTAATGACAGGGCACTGTATCGGTAATCACACCATCCATGTCGAAAATAATACCTTTTAATTTCCTCATAGTAGACCTCCATTGTTTATAAATTTAGAGCACAGGAATTTTCATTTTTTATGGCGTAAAATAAAGCTTTAGATAAAATCTTATCTGGAAGCAATTATCTAAATAATTTACCGTAGAATAAAAATTTATTAACTGTCTCATGTTTGCCTGAACCGGCACCTGTGATAACAGGAGTTACGCAGATTTCAAAAATAAATAGACCGGAGCCTTTCCAGTCTTTTTTATATATATTTTTTCCTGAAAATTATACCGGTCATCTGAGTATAGATAAAAAAATAATTACCCTGAACTGCCTGCAGAGTCTTTATTAATTTAAAGGTATGGGAAATTTTGAGTCTGTTAGATGTTTTGTGTAAACTCTCCATGAAATAAGGATTATTAGATGTTTACACAAAATTTATGACAATCTCGGAATTTTTTTCGTTTTTAATGGCGTAAAATAAAGATTTAGATGAAATCTTATCTCGAGCCAGATGTCTAAATAATTTAATCCCTTCAGTTCAAAATACTCCATTACTGGTTTTATACAGAATTTACCGGATAAAGCCCTGTTACAGGTAGCCATATACTTCTGCCTGGTTCTTATGTTGAAAGATCTCATTTTTAACTCTTTCTCTCTTTTTATCATTTTCTGTATCTTTAAGTTCACTGTAAATCCTTTTTGAAAGAGATAGAACATTTACTCCCTTTTCTTTCTGCTCCTTTAGGCAATTACTCTGCAGGTTTACCTGTCCTGTCATAGGCAGACCTGGCTGTCTTGTAATACTTATTTCCTATGAATGTTCCTGTATTACTTACATTCATAATATAAACCTCCTTATGTTTTATATTTTCTAAATTATAAAATAATTATAGAATAAATTATTTTCTCTGCAATATGTAAAATGTTAATAAAATGTTAATAAAATATATAATTGATAATAATGTAATATAGACAAAAAATAACGTTAATGTGAAAATATAAAAATCAGATGGATAAAATATCTATGAATTTGAACAGGAAAAATAAGGATATTATGTTTTTATAGATTCTGCCTGAATAGATGTAGAATAATTTTTCTATCATGTTCTCAAGGGTAATCAAATAAAAATAGACAGAAAATAACTTTTTGCCTTTTCATCCTTTTTTTGCACATTCTTTTTAATTTTTTATGATTCTCACAGTTTTATTACAGAATAATTATAGTTGAATAACATTAACGTTATATTCTGTCCTTTTTACTATATTTGCATGTATGTCTTTGTTAACATTTTTTTAACATTTTTTATAAAACAAAAGAGTTTATCTTTCTGTATAATATAAACACTGTAAAATATAAAATATTAAAGGAGGAGAGATTATGAAAATTAATAACCTGACAAATCCTGTAACTCTTCAGATAAGAAAAAATAAAGGGGCGGAAAAAAAAGAGGGTGAATTTAAAGAAGAGGTAATTCCTGGTAATAGTTTTGAAAAACCGGATTTTCTCAAACTTCAGCCCGGAAATGTGCAAAACTCTTCCATTAAAAAAAGTATTACTGATACAATTACCAATCCTAAAGTTATTCTTTCTGGCATGGCCTCTGCCTCTGCTGTAGCAGGATATGCGGGATATATTCTGGGCGGACCTGCAGGTACCGGTGTTGCAATGGCATTAATGATTACTGCAGGAGGATTAATTGAGAAAAAGATTTATGGTGACGGCTCTTTAATGGCCTTTGTTGGTGCCGGAGCGGCAATTGGAGGAAGCATTTCTGCCTGTATTGGTTCTCCTCTCTTTTCATTGCCAAGTGCAGCGATTATAGGTTCTACCACTGCTTTCCTTGGAGCAAGTTATCTCATGGGATCCAGCTGGGGATCTTAATTGAGAGAAAAAATCTGATGTCTCTATTAAAAGTCTATGCTCATCTCTACAGGAACCCTTCAGACAGACAAAAACCTGTCAGAACTTCTGGATTAAGCAGATTTTTGCACTAACAGACATGGCCGGAGGGGACATGTCTGTTAATCTGAAAAATATAATTTTAAAATATAGGAAATTTCATTTTTTATGGCGTAAAATAAAGCTTTAGATAAAATTTTATCTAAAGACAAATGTCTGAATAATTTAACGACATTTGTTATGTAATTCCAATAAAAACTGACTCATGGATGATGATAGCTGAACTCTTACTATATTTTTATGTATGTACCGTTCCAGGAATATTTTTTCTTTCCCAGGCAACAGTCCTTATGAGGCCTTCTTCTAAAGATACTATTTCTTTATAACCCAGTTCTTTTCTTATTCTTTCTGTATTTACAATAAGATCCTGGGCATAATTATTGCCATCGCAGATTTCTTCTCCTTCAAGTATCTCACCTTTCCACTCTGCCGCTTCTGCTATCTTTCTTACCCATTCTATGACAGAAAGATGATTTTCATCTCCTCCGTTATAAATTTTTCCTTTTGCCTTTTCATCTGTTACTGCCAGTGTTATGGCATGAGCCATATTTTCAACATATCCTGCCGGCATATGCCAGGAAGCTCTATTTTTTTCAATTATAAGAGGGCCCGGTTTTTCATCCATTTCTTTAAGATATTCCCTTACTCTGTGCTGCCCGTCTCCCGGGCCGTAAATTGCAGGAAGTCTTATAATGGTTCCAGGTAAATTCTTACTGGATAATACAGTCTTTTCTACGGGGATTTTATCGTAATCTTCACAACCTGCAATTCTGCCCCGGTATGGATAAAGTTTCCGGCGCAGGGGAGAGTCTTCTGTAAGAGGCATCTTTTCCGGAGGTCCTTCTTCAAAATTCTCAAATATTCCGAAAGCAAGGTAAACATCATGACTGCTTGCAGTCACAATCCTTCCTGCTATATCTGTAAAAACCTTCATTACTTCTATGGCATGTTCTTCAGTAAGGGCAATCATATCCAGAATTACATCTGGAGAAAGTTTTTCAAAATCTTTCCTGTAAGAGTAAAGGTCTTTTCTATCTCCGAGAATTTCCTTTACACCTGGAGGTACTTTTATATTGTTTCTGCCTCTGTGAAAAATTGTAATACTATGACCTGCCTCATAAAGGGATTTTACTATAAAAGGACCTGTAAATCTGGTTCCTCCTATTATCAGAATCTTCATATTTTCTTATCCTTTTCTATAGTATGTTTCTATAATATTTTTCATTGGGGAAACAAATATTTTCTCTATTCAGAATCTGTTATTTCCATCTAATTCTATGATCATTTTTGTGAAACTATTTACATTATGACCTGAAGGTACTTTCATGGAAGTATCTGTTTCAACTATGGATTTTATAAGTTTTCCTTCATTATAAGCAAAATATGTTGTTCCTGTTACTGTCATTGTCTGGGTAATATTTTCCTGAAGGGGTATAACAGTTTCAGGAGAAGAAACATTTATTTTTACACAGTCATAACCTTTTATATGTTCAAAATTTTCCAGTATATGATCTGTTTTTAATATAACTGTTTTATCGCTTCCAGGTATTTCTAATTTGCTTTCTCCTGCCCATGTGTCCCCCTTACCTACCGGTGTATCGGGAAAAGAAGGATGGGTCTGTCCTCCTGAGCCATTTTCCGACATCTGAAATATTTCCCCATTTTTTTTCATTTTTACCGGCATAACCTGTCCTGCATAGGGGACAGGTATTTCTTCCCCATTTCTTTTCAGAGATGCTGAATCTATGGATACTTCTAACTTTATTCCATCATCGGGGAATATACTTTTTACAGTCTGAGTGGTTATCATTTCCATAATAGATGATACAATATTTGTTTTACCTTCTGCCATCACTTCCGTATCTGCTTCTACAGTTGTTCTGTATCTTGCCACATCTCCCTGTTTTAATCTGTACTCCAGTTGAATTTTTTTCTCACTCATAATTAATACTCTCCTTTTTAACATTTATATGTATTTTATCAGAGGTATTTTTAAATTATTCAGATTATTTGTTAATAATATGTTAACAGGAATAATAGTAAAATATTATATAAAATGGACTTGAAGTAACGTTTATATGCAGTTTTAAATAATTCATAATCTGTAAAAATTTCAGCATCTTTCTTTTTTTGAACTTAAATAACTGATTTTATAATGTATTTTGAATTTTTTCTCCTGAATAAACGGCGGTTTAATTATCATCCTGTGGTGAAATGATATGAACCATAAATAAAATAGAGAGTAAAGATTCTTTTGTTTAATTTACCATGAAATAAGGCTTTAATAGATGTTTGCAGAAAATTTATGACAGCCATCGAAAATATTCATTGAAGGTTTTATAATTTTTCTATTTTTTATGTTATCGTTTTCCTCTGTCTGAATTTACTATATTTACATGTATGGATCTGCTGGCATTTTTTTACGTTTTTTATATTGCATAAGAAATAATTTATTCTATAATATTTATAATAATTTTATAAACTTTCCTGAGTGATAGAAAGGATTTTATAAATGTATAAAGCAAACATAATGATTGTAGACGACGAACCTGATATTCTGGAAGTTTTTACATTGTTTCTGGGAAATGATTGTAATATTTTTACAGAGAGAAATGCACTGTATGCCATGGAAAAATTCATTCTGGTAAAACCGGATATTCTTATAACAGATGTGAATATGCCCGGTATGTCAGGTATAGATTTATTAGAAAAGGTAAAAGAAATATCACCTTCTACGGAAGTTATTGTAATGTCAGGTAATATGGAAGAATTTTTAAATGCCAGACTGTCAGGTGCTTTTGACTGTATGTTAAAACCTGTAACTGTAGATGAATTAAGAAATACAGTAAATAAGGCCATAAAAAAAATCAATAATGCAGAATATAATGTATGCATATGAGATTAACAGAAAATAGAATAAACATAGTGGATGTGTATAATTACTCTGGTAAATGCAATTACTTCCATCATGAATGACGAAATAAGAAGGGTTGAGAATTTATGAATAAATTAATAAAACTTTTAAATGAACACAGTGAAGATATTTTTATGGAAACAAATAATCTTACCTGTCTTATAGATAATACAGGAAATATTATTGATTTTAACAGGGTTTTTGAAGAACTTGCAGGTTCTATAAAACCTGGCATCAGTAATATAAATGAATTTCTGACAGATTCAGGTTTTCGTATCCTTTTTCGTATTATTTCGGATTTGAAGCTGAATAAAAGGAATAATTCTATCAGAGTTGTTCTGAATTTTTCATTTAATGCTCATCCTGTGCCTGTTCCGTATGATTGTCTCATATTGTCATGCAAAGAAAAGAGTATTATTATTTACGGAGAACTCATTCCTCATTCCTGTCATGAAGAAAAACAGAAATATCTGGAACTTGCCGCTGAAATGTCAGAGGTTAAAAGAGAAGTGCAGAAGAATAAAGATGACCTGGAAAAACTTTCTTCCGAACTGGCAAAAAAGGATGAAGAACTGTCATATGCAAAAATTGCAATCGAATCTGCAAATATGGAAAAAAATAAATTTTCTCACCTGATGAGTGATGAAATAATGACTTATGTTAAGGAAATTAAAAGCATGACAGGTTTTCTTATGGATACGGTTCTCACGTTGGAACAGATGGGATTTGTTGGAAAAATAAGAATTGCCGGAAATAAACTTCTTACTCTTACAAACGGTAATTCCCATGATTCTGATATTGAAACATGGAAAAGAGATACCAGAACTGTTCCTTTAAATTCCGTTAACTATGTTGAAGAATCGTCAGATTTAAATGAACCTCTCAAAATACTCCTTGCAGATGATCATGCCATGAATCAGAAAATGACAATTAAACTGCTTGAACAGTTCGGATTCATTGCCGAGCGTGCATCGAGCGGCCTGGATGTGATTGAAGCTATGGAAAAAGAGGATTATGATGTAATTTTAATGGATGTAAAAATGGAAAAAATGGATGGTCTTGAAGCAACCAGATATATTCGAAGTAATATACCGCAGGAAAGACAGCCAGCGATAATAGCTATGACTGCGGCGACTTCAACAGAAGATATAGACCTGTGTCTTGAGGCAGGTATGGATGATTATATAGGAAAACCAATAAGAATAGAAAAATTGGTTGAAATGCTTAAAAAAAATAATAAGACCGTGGAACATAACAATAATATCCCATATGTAATATGTTCTTCCTCTCCAGCTGAAGAGATAGAATTTTTTGATAGAGAAGATTTAATGGAGAGACTTAATTATAATGAAAACTTATGCAGTAAATTGATAAACCTTTTTATGAATAATGTTTCTTCTCATATGGAAAAATTAAAAGTATCACTGTTAAAAGGAGATTTAAAATCTGTAAATTTTATAGCCCATTCCATTAAAGGTCTTTCTTTAAATATATGTTCCAGGAAACTTTCAGATACTGCTTTGAAAATAGAAGAAGCCTCTCTTGGAGGAAATGGCTCCATATATAGTCTGATTGATAGACTTCAACGGGAATTTCAAAGTTTTAAGAATGTAGCCGGCAATAATTGTATAAAATGAAATTATTTCGGTTATTATCTGTAAAGGATTTGAAAAATGAGCTTGAGAAAGCAGTAGTTTTAGACACTGGTTCCCATACGATAGAACTCATGTGTTTCCATGCCGATAAACAGGGCTATATTTTTCCAGTTTTATTTGCCGGTAAAAAACTCCTGTAAACAGTATTTCCGATGGTATAATCTTTCAATTTAAAATAACCTTCATGCTGCTCCATTATCTTTTCAGAAACAGGAATATATATTTTTTCTCCTGCTTCTTTCCATTTCTGTAATTCCTTTGAATATGTAATTACCGTAAAAGCTGACAGCTGATTGCTGGCATCTGAAAGCTTACAAAAAATAGACAGAAAGCAACATTTATTGTTTTAATAAAATATAGAGGATATTTAAAGTTTTCTGCAGAAACATTAAATCTGTAAAGGCCGACATAAACGCGATGAATAATGGAGAACTCTGTGTTAAAGTATCTGATAATGAGCACTGTACAGGTAGTAGTAATACCGGTTAATCTATGGGGTTATAACTTCATTACCTTTTCACAGGCAATATTCATTTATACTGACTTGGTTACCATGTTTGCTGGTAATTATCTAACATGGCTTTTATTTTACATGCAGATGATGGTACAGGTAAAATCTGTATGACAGGTTATAAAATATGAAGAATAAACAGACTAAGGAACAACACTTTAACAATAACCTGTGGATGGTTACAGGACTTCTGTCCTTACTTGCTATCCTGCTGGTTCTTGGTTTCTGGGAAGGTAATAAGCAGGCGGCAGGCGTCGAGGCAGATATGCGGGAGCGATTGCTCTGTCATGCGACTGATATTGCCCGTACCATCAATTATGACCTGGCCAGAAAGCTCACATTTACCGCTGCTGACAGAGGGATTCCTGCCTATAAGGTTATAACCAGGCAATTGACTGCCTGCAGTAAACGCATTAAAAACCGGGGTATTTTCAGTGTTGCCAGGCACGATGGCAGGCTTTTCTTCGGTCCTGAGACCTATCCGGAAAATGACCCTCTATCAAGCAAGGCGGGAACAGAATACAGGAAACCTCCTGCTGAAATTCAGAATATTTTCTCTACGGGCCAGCCGGCCACAGTGGGCCCCTATACAGATGAATATGGATCATTTGTTACTGCCTTTGTCCCGCTGCTGGACGAAGATAGAGGTGATGTCATTATGGTCATCGGTCTGGATATTATGGCAGATGACTGGAAATCAGAGATTAACACAGCCTACAGGGGGCCATTTCTTACTGTACTTTTAGTATTCCTTTTACTTTTATCCGGAACACTGGCAGTCCGCTGGCGTAACCGGCAGAGATCCATGTCGGACCTGAGGTTCAAGAAATGGGTTGTTCTTCCTGTGGCCATAGCAATGCTGCTTGCCATGGCTGCTTTTATCTCCTATCATGGCCATCATGCCAGAGAAGAATCTCTCAGAAATATAAACCGGCTTATAGGCCAGGCAAATGGTCAATGGGATCGCCTCATGTTTAATAATGTTCAGACCCTTAAGATGCAGGTAGATTACATCTCCTCCGATGCTGCACTGAAGAAAGCATGGCAGGAACAGGATCTTCCAGTGCTTACATCACTGTCTCTGCCTGTTTTCGACAGGCTGAAACAACAGTTCAATATTACCCAGTTTAACTTCATAACACCGGACAGAACCTGTTTTCTGATGGTACATCATCCGGAAATGGGTGGGTACCGTATAGACCGGTTAACTTTACTGACGGCAGAAAGCACCGGTTCAGATGCATGGGGTGTTGAACTCGGCCCATTTGGGAACTTTATGCTGAGCTTTGTCCGACCTTGGATAAATAATGGCAGAACTGTGGGATACGTGGAACTGGGAATCGATACAGGAGATCTGCTAGATTCAATGTCTGTGGATATGGATATTGATATAGTATCTGTGAGCCATAAAGAATATATAAGCAGGGAGAATTTCGAGGCCGGTAAAAAACTCTTCGCCTTTACCGGTAACTGGGACGATTATCCGGATATTGTTGTGACCCATCAGACTATGGCCCTTCTTCCCGATGAACTGTCCAGACGATTAAAGGCTGGCTACAGTTCCTTTTATGGAAAAGATGCTTTTACTCTCCATCAGGGTGACAGTATTTTTGACTGTGGATTCATACCTCTGCCTGATACATCAGGCCGTAATGTGGCAGATTTGATTATATTGCGCGATGTGACTGTTCAAACCGGCAATGCCCACTATGGACTTTTCGTGAAGCTGCTCCTGGCTCTGGTGTTTTTCTCCGGTATCCTGGCCATGGTCTGGTCTGTTACAGGAAGTGTGGAAGAACAGCTCGGTGCAGCTTTCGCAAAGATCCGGGACAGCGAGGCAAAATTCCACGACATGTTTACATCTCATTCGGCAGTCATGATGTTAATAGATGCTTCTACCGGCAGAATTCTGGATGCAAACCATTCTGCAGTGACCTTCTACGGTTACCCCCCGGACAGGCTCCTTGATATGAATATCTCAGATATTAATACCATGTCACCTGAACAGGTTGTAAAAGATTATAAAGAAGCACTTCAAAAAATACAGAATACTTTTATTTTTCCCCATCGCCTGGCAGATGGAGAAATCCGCACTGTAGAAGTGCATTCATCGCCTGTAATTCAACATGGCACTACAGTGCTTTTTTCCATCATTCATGATATTACAGAAAGGAAGAAAACAGAGGATGCGCTGAAACGATCAGAGGAAAAATACCGTCTCCTCATCGATAACAGCCATGACATTATCTATACTATAAACCCGGACGGTGTATTTACCTTCGTTTCTGCCGGGTGGACTGCCCTTCTGGGACACAGTGTAACAGAAGTGACCGGGAAATCATTTCACATGTTCATCCATCCCGACGATATTGAACATTGTCAGGCTTTTTTACAGAAAACTTATGAGACAGGACACAGACAGACAGGTGTGGAATACCGGGTCGGTCATACCGACGGTACATGGCGCTGGCACACTACCAATGCCGTTCCTTTAAGGGATGAAACAGGTAAAATTATTGCTTTTGAAGGCAGTGCAAGTGATATTACAGAGCGCAGGCTTGCAGAAGATGCCCTGTATTTAAGCATGGCAAAACTTGAACTGGCACTTCAGGCATCCAGAATGGGAGTGTGGCAATTTAATATAAGAGAAAATAAACGTATTTTTGATGATCAGGTATGTTTTCTTCTCGGGATTAATCGTGCTTCCTTTCTGGGAACGGCAGAGGAGTTCTACTGTGCAGTCCATACAGATGACCGTGAAAAGATCAGGACAGCTTTGAAAAAAACTATTGAAGAGAATGTTCCTTACACACCTGAATACCGTGTTGTATGGCCAGATGGGACTGTTCATTACATATCTACTCGAGGCAAACTATTATATGATGGTAAAGGTAATCCTGAAATGGTCAGCGGTATCATATGGGATATTACACCTCAGAAACAACTGCAGGACATGGTCAGATCCAGCGAGGAGAATTTTCGCAATTTTTTCCAGACTGTAGACGATATTATCGTTGTCGCCACAACTGACGGGCATATAATTTTCAATAATGATGCATTCATAAGAAAACTTGGTTATACACAGGAAGAAGGGAAGAACATGTGCGTACTGGATATGCATCCCGGAGAATATCAACAGGAAGCAGAGATAATCTTTGCCTCTATGGTTCGCGGTGAAAGAGATTATTGTCCCCTTCCATTGCAGACGAAAGGAGGTATTTATCTGCCTGTAGAAACCAGGGTCTGGCTCGGGGAATGGAATGGCCTGGAGTGCATCTTCGGTATATGTAAGGATCTCTCTGCACAGCAGGCCGCTCTGGATAAATTCCAGAAAATGTTCAACAACAATCCTGCTCTCATGGCAGTCACTTCTATACCTGAGAGAAAGTTTCTGGATGTAAACGATTCATTCCTGAAGCGCCTTGGATATACCCGTGAGCAGGTAATAGGGAAAACCAGTCAGGAATTAAGATTCTTCCATGATGATACATCCCGGCATTTAGTAGCAGAAGAGATTCAGAGATGTGGCCGTATAATGGCTGTAGAAATGGAGGTTCGTGCCAGAAATGGCGAGGTGCTGGACGGACTTTTTTCCGGAGAGATAATTGACAATCAGGGAGAGAAGATGCTTCTCACAGTCATGATAGATCTCACTGCCCAGAAACGTGCCGAGAAATCTCTGAGAAGACTTATGGAAATGCAGGATATTCTGATCAATATTTCTTTAGAATACATAAACATTCCACTCCCGGATATTGATAAACACATAAATGACTCGCTGAAAACTATAGGAAGATTTATTTCTGCAGACAGGGCATATGTATGTAATTATGACTTTACAGAAAATACTGTTTCCACTGAATATGAATGGTGTAATAAAGGAATTGAAACCCAAATACATGTGCTGCAGGATTTGCCGCTCCATGATATGGCAGAATGGGTCAATCCACATAAATCTGGTGATTATTTGCATGCTAAAGATGTCCATGGCATGAAACATTCTAAAATGAAGGAAATTCTGGATCTGCTGAAAATAAAAAGCATGATTGCTGTTCCAATGATGTCAGAAAAAGAATGTATTGGTTTTATAGGCCTTGATTCCTTAAAAGAATACTATGAATATACTCAAAGTGAAATAACACTGCTGAAAATTTTCGGACAACTCCTTGTAAATATTAAGAAAAGATCAGAATCAGTACAGATACTGCTTGAAACCAATATTCAACTTGAAGAAGCCATAGCCCGTGCAAATGAGATGGCATTACAGGCAGAAATAGCCAGTATGTCCAAGAGTGAATTCCTGGCCAATATGAGCCATGAGATCCGCACACCTATGAACGGTGTTATAGGCATGACAGGTCTCCTGCTGGACACAGAACTTGATGAGGAACAGAGGCGTTATGCCGGGATTGTGCGTACCAGCGGCGAGTCCCTCCTTGCTCTTATCAATGATATTCTGGACTTTTCCAAGATCGAGGCAGGAAAGCTCGAACTTGAGATGCTGGATTTTGACCTCCAGACCCTTCTGGAGAATTTTGCCGGTATGCTGTCTTTTCGCGCCAGGGAAAAGGGTCTTGAATTCATCTGTGCTGCCGCACCGGATGTACCGTCATGTCTTCATGGTGACCCGGGGCGACTGAGGCAGATACTCCTTAATCTGGCCGGTAATGCCTTTAAGTTTACTGATAAAGGAGAAGTCTCAGTTATGGTTACTACTGTGTCTAAAACAGATACTGAAGTAATGCTGCGCTTTTCGGTAAAGGATACAGGTATAGGCATCCCGGCAGATAAGAAGGATATTCTATTTCAGAAATTCACCCAGGTTGACTCGTCTATCATGCGTAAATATGGCGGAACAGGTCTGGGGCTGGCCATATCCAGACAGCTTGTAGAGTTACTGGGTGGTCAGATAGGAGTGGAAAGTGAAACAGGAAAAGGCTCCGAGTTCTGGTTTACTGCGCATTTTGCCAGACAGGCAGTTGCAGAACGTAACATGTTTCTTCCGGATGTGTATGACGGCGTTCATATCCTTGTGGTAGACGATAACTCTACAAACTGCCGGGTAATTATGGACTGGCTCCGGTACATGGGTATGAGGCCTGAAGAGGCAGGAGATGGTTCATCTGCCATATATGCCATGGACCGGGCAACAGACAGAGGCGATCCATTTCAGATTGCCATAGTGGATATGCATATGCCTGGTATGGATGGTATAACACTGGCCGGAACCATCAGGGCAGATGAAAAACTGAAGGATATATATCTGATACTTATGACATCTCCGGACCAGAAATGGGATAACAGTCATCTGCAGGAGAAAGGATTTTCCTGCTCTCTGACCAAACCGGTACATCAGTGGCCCCTCTTTGAACATATCTCATCCCTGTTAACCGGTACTCCCATAGCCCGTCCCATGGTGACACAATTTACCGGTTTGGAGGCAAAACATATGGTTTATGATAAATTTCGTATCCTCCTTGCAGAAGATAATATTACCAATCAGATGGTAGCCAGAGGTATCCTGAAAAAATTTGGCTTTTTTGTCGATGGAGTGGCCAACGGTCTGGAAGCTGTCAGTGCTCTGGAAACAGTTCCCTATGATCTGGTCCTCATGGATGTACAGATGCCTGAAATGGACGGGTTTGAAGCTACAAGGCAGATACGTAATTCAGAAACTCCGGTTCTGAATCACAGTATTCCCATTATAGCCATGACAGCTTACGCCATGCAGGGTGACAGAGAAAGATGCCTGGAATCAGGCATGAATGACTATGTATCCAAGCCGGTTTCCCCCGGGCCTCTGATAGAAGTAATTGAAAAATGGCTGCCTGTATCGGCTTTACATGCACCAGGGGAACAGGAAGATAGTCCTGTTATTCAAAAACCGGCTGTCATGGTCTTTGACAGGGCAGGCATGATAGAGAGATTGAACGATGATGATGAACTTGCACTGGATATACTGGTGACTTTTCTGGAAAGTATACCCGAACAGTTAGAGACAATTAAGAAGTATATTCTATCAGGTGACACAGGGGAGGTAAGGAACCAGGCTCACTCCATCAAGGGTGCGGCAGCCAGTATAGGGGCGGAAGCTCTGTGTGCAGCAGTCTCCGAGATGGAAAAAGCCGGCAATGCAGGCAATCTTGAAGACATATCTGTCATATTTCCAGAACTGGAGAAAGAGTTTGCAAGATTGAAAGAAGCCATTGAAAATAGTTTCTGAAAAAGAATAGAAAAATATAAACCTTTTATTTACAGGGATTCTAAAAAAGAAGAATTGGAATGTAAAGGACAGGTGTAAAATGTAAATTTACATTTTACACCTGTATCTTTTTATTTTTACAAATCTTTTTTATAAAACTTTCTGCTTATTAAGGGTAAATTTTTAGAAATGGCTTTAAAATTGATTTTTTCTGTCTTTAATTATAAGCTTTAATTTAAATTAATTTTTTTGAGCTATTGGTATGATTTTTGCGTTTATATAAATAAAAATGCAGGGAGTAAAACTATGATGAAATACAAAATTCTTGTAGTGGATGATAATGAAGATATATGTTTTGTTTTAAAATCATATTTTGAAGAAACCGGTTATTCGGTACAGGTAGCAGAAAATGCTTTTGAGGCTTTTTCTTTACTGGAAAAAGAGGAATATGACATGGTCATACTTGATTATAATCTGGGATATGGCCCTACAGGACTGGATATATTTTATAAGATAAAGGAAATGAACCTTCCCGTAAAGATTCTTATGTCTACAAGTGAAATGGATGATAAATCACTGAATATGGCAATAGAAAGGGAAAATATAAGAGTTTTATATAAACCTTTCAGAATGAACAGTCTGTGCAGAGAAGTGAATAATATACTGGAAACAGAAAGAGACAGGAATTTTACAGAGGAATTTTGTTGTGTCATCTGAGAAGGGAGTGGAAATGGTGAAAAATACTATAGTAAAGGAAATCTCTGACTTTTATATTTCCAGGGAAGAAGAGATAAAGAAAAAAGGTATAATACCATATCTTACAGTAGCAGGAGATAAACTTATGAGATTATCCCTCTCTGAAAATATTTCAAAAGAAGATAGAGAAGTAATATATGGTCAATATCTTTATATGTTTTCTCAGGATATAGAAATGATAGAAGAACAGAAAAAGTTATATGGAGAAAATTTGCCCGGTCCTGTATATAGCATTGTAACACCTGTTGAAAATAATATTTTACAGATTATGAAAAAATGTCTTTATTCAATAGATAATTATATTTTATTTATATGTGAAGAAGAAAAAGATGACGAACTTATTTTAGAGGCCATGGATATTTTAAAAGATGCTTCCTCTCTTGTTTATGAAACGGAAGATATGCTTGAGTTTGTCATTAGATCAGCAGAGGAAACAGATATTGTTATAAGTGAAGCATAGTATGAAACTGTATGTAAAATCAATCATATTTTATTATTGACCGTTATTGAAAAATATGAAACTTATAGAGAAATAACAATGCATAACTGGATTGAGGTTTACTGAATTGTATAACTGGCAGTCTTTCGAGACAGAACAGGGAAATTAATCGTAAGTTTTAAAATGAAGAAAAATAGATAATTTTAATCTTTCTAAAATAGAGTTCTTATCGTTGTTTTTTGTCTGTATTATACCTGTTTTTTATGTTGTTATTATTAACATTTTTTTCAGGCATTTTATGTTATTATTATGATAGTAGTGTTAAAAAGAATACATTCTGAGATGGATGGAGAAGAAATGTTATTAAGAACGGTAAGTAATGAAAAATTTTTTATGTTACCACTTTGTATAATAAAAACAGACTGGACTCATGAAGTTTGTAATACAGGAGAAAGGAAGAGAATATTTGAAGAAAACAGGGAATGTGAAAGGATGTTTAAAGGAACTAAATACGGTTATAATAATAATTACATATCAAGGGATGATGAGGAATGTTTTTTCATAACTTCCAGGAATAAGTCAAAAAAAGGTATGTCTCTGGCAGAGATTCTTGTTGCAATCTGTCTTGTATCTACTGTTATTGTTATTATAATAGGAACCATGATCGCAGGCCTTGAAGCGGTTCAGAAAGGAACAGGATACAATCAGGCTACCATAATAGCCAGGAGAAATATAGAAGTGTATAAATCTATGAAATATTCCTCTATACCTGTTAATCCTGATATAATCAAACAGGAACCGGGATTTACAGTAAAAACTGGTATAACAGAAAATACATATCCTTTATCAGGTACAATAAAATATAAAAAAATAACTGTTAATGTATCAAATAGCAGCAGTACCGGGGCAAAGAGTGTTAATGTTAAAATGATCATTTATCTGTTTCCTGATTTAGAGAAATAATAAATTTTTAGAAAAATGGAGGTTTGTATGTCATGAATTCAAGAAATAAAAAACATAACCATAATGGTTTTGCTCTCGTAACGGTTTTGATGATGATAGGGCTCCTCGTCATAATGATGACAAGTATCATACTTATGACATCTGCCAGTCTTTATAATGTTAACAGACAGATAAAGGAGAGTCATCTTATTTCCATAGCAGAGTCTGCCATTACGGAAGTTACAATCAACCTGGATAATAATATAAACTGGGGCAAAAATAATGAACGTCTTTTTATGCGCACAGGTAAACAGGATTTAACTGCAGGTGGTCTTATTCCTTCCAGTCTCCCCGTGATAAATTCCAGTTTTTCTTTTGATGATATAGGATGTTATTATTATATATCATTTGACCCGAATGATCCTGCCTTTCAGTCAGGAGGAAATTTTTATTCTGTCAATAATCTTGACGGAGATAGTTCTGTTCCGAACTGGCGCGGTAAACCAGTGCCTCCCCATACGGCAGATATACTTATTACAGTGGGGAAAGATGATAAAGTAAAACATGTGGAATGTTTAATTACCGGCATGCCTCAGACACCATTTAAAAGTGGTTCCAGAGGTAAAATTAATATTAAATCTTCCGATTTTACTATGAAGAGTATCTGTAGTTCACCTGTTACTATCCATTCAAATTATAACGACCCCAATGACCCGAATAATATTTCTGTGAATATTAAGTGTACTTCCGATATTAATAACAATGGAACTATATCCGGTTGTGCTGATGTTGTTTGTAAAGCCAGCGATGTAAGTGATCCCAATAGTATAAAGAGTAATCAGCCTTCTATTAATATACCTGCTCTTCCTGTGAGTACACTTATAAGTGGTATTACTTTTGAGCCTGTTACTTTACCATCAGGAACATATATAGCAGGTGCATCAAAACTTAAGTATTATAAAGACGGTAAAAATCCTTCTACAGATCAACCTGATACTATATATTCAGATGGTGAGATTATACCGGGTGTCAAGCTTGATGGAAATGACTTAATTATCTCGAAAAATATCTCTGTAAATTATAATGTTACTCAGACACCAGGCAGTACCGGTAATCTTACTATTAAAGGAATCGGTGATATGAATATTAAAGATGGTATGAGTATTTATGCACCTGGAGATGGATTACAGGATCCAAATACAGGAACTTATAATTGCGGAAATATCGTTATAAATGGAGGTTCTGACGTATTATACGGCCAGGGGAATTTATACTCCACCGGTTCTATGACAGTTAAGGGAAGCGATATTCAGGCAGGTTCAAATAATGACAGTATAGCTATTTATGCCGGTGGTGATGTAAGTATAAATGTTGATTCCGATACATATTTTAGAGGTCTTATTTATAGTAACGGAAATTTCAACCTGGCCGGTTCTGATTTTACCCTGGAAGGTGCTATGATAATAGCAGGAAAGGACCCGTCTGTTGATCCGGCAGGAGCTAAATTCAGTCCAGGTGTTATAAATGCATCTCTGAGCTCCGATATGGATTACAGGTATAATGATGCCTGCCTTGCATCTCTCAGTGGAGATATAGGTGTCGGTTCATTTAAAATGCTCTGCTGGTATGAATTTTAAATTTTTTATTTTATGATAAGCTTACAAAAAACATATTCTCTCAATTTTAGCTGTATAAAGAAAAAAAACGGTGTAACAGTGATAGAAATATTGATTGCTATCGGTATTTTTTCACTCCTTTTAACCCTTATGTTTTACGTTTTTTCAATTTCTGCAAAGAGCTGGCTTAAAGCCAGAAATACTGTAGACATAAAGGACAGTGGACAGATACTTATATGCAGAATAGAAAGTGAAATAAGGACAAGTGCACCGGGCAGTGTGGAAATAATTGATTATCCTTCCATATCAGATCCGAATAATCAGAGTAATGCCATATCTTTCCTTTCAGCCTATAATGATACGGGAGAAATACCTGAATTCAGTATTATTGGCCAGATAAACTGGAAAAAATATGTTATGTTTTATCTCGAAGATGATCCTTCTGTCGCTAAAGAAGGTTATTATCAGCTGTTCACAAGAAAGCTTTTTCTCGGTTCTTATACTGATAATTTTTCTACAGGTGTCTTGAAAGATCTCTATTATCCTCCTGATGCAAACTCTACTACTACCTATCCCATGGCCCATTATGTAGATCCAAATACTCCGTCTGATACATATCTTACCCCCAGGCGTCCTGTAACAAGGAATATAAAAAAGCTCAACTTTGTTCTTGATTCTTCATCGAATACGATTAATATAGCGGTAAAGATAGGTAAACCGGTGAACGAAAAAGATGCTGCCAGTTCTGAGAGCCCTGAAACATGTAATTTGACAGGCACTGTACTGTTGAGAAATAAATAAAAGTGTGATTTTATTGCGTAGCAAAACTATTATCGATCTTGCAGTCTTTCGAGACATATCGGATCTATTCAGTTAATAAGATGATCTTATAATTCCTGCCAGGAATATATATTCAATATGGTACTGGCATTAAATTTACCGCTTCTTGTTTTATAGTATTCCGGATAATAAATTATACATGTATCAGAAGAAATCATATTTATATTACCGCCATGACTTTTTGAAGGATCTGACGGCACAGGATTTGGAGATATGGCAGGATTATTTTTTGCTACAACTCCACCAAGAAGATGAACAGATGATACCATGCTCTTCCCGAGATGTAATGTACCATGTGTATAAATTACTGCCTGAAGGAAATTATCGTCATCATTGTTGTAAAGAGAAGGATTCTTTTTAAAGGTATTCCATCTCTGTGAAGAGGCAGTTGCCCACATCATAAGATCATAGGAAAGAGGATGATTAAACCACTGGCTCATTTCTTCTGGAACAGGTTTCATTCCTTTAGTTATTAATCCATTGTTACAGTCAGGACATCCTGATAATATATGTGAGCCTGTAATATCCCAGTATAGAAGAGGAGGGGAGTCTACAAAAGAGTTTTCAAACCAGTTGAATGCATTTACTCCATCTGAGCCGCTTAAACCGAACATATTAAAAGTATCCTTTATAACAGATACATCTTCCGGCATGGCATATAAAATTTCTCTCATATCAGTATTTACAGTAATAGCAGAATTTACAATCACATCACCTTCTGTAAATATGCCGAGACCCGTTTTATTGTCAGTATAAAGACCGGGATTTAAAAGTTCCTCTACGATTAAGGACATGCCGTAGGGAGTATCGGCACTGGAAGAGGCTGGATCATTAAAATACCCTGCTACATAGAGATTGCCTCTGGAATAGGAAGAGAGATTTCCTTCTATAATCAATACACCGTTTATGAATAAACTGGAGTCGTTTTGTATCTCAAGACTTCCAGGTGTGCTTCCGTCGTATATAATATGTAGACTGCCATTGATAAAGGTATTATTATTTACGATAAAAGGACCTTTATGGACATAACACTGGTCAGGTGAAGGAGACGCAAATTCAGGGCGTATCACAGGTGCTGGCAGTGTTTCTGTTGAAGAGAAATCGGCTGCAGTAAGAAGAGAGTAACTGTTAGGGTCAGAAGGTGTTCCATCTGTCACAAGGGGATTGTTCAGATGCCAGTCGAAAAACTGTGGTTCTACCGGGTAATTCGGTTCTATAAATCTGTTATCTACAGTACCTCCGTAACCTCCTGAAGGT
>CALARM010000879.1 GCA_937888925.1 uncultured Synergistia bacterium
TTCCTGATGAACTTTGATAAACTGCCTGTAGGAATAAACACCGAGAAGATAGAAAGGCCACAGAGTCAGGACTATTAATGCAAGAACTATTGTAATTTCAATAAGTGTAAAAGCAGACTCTTTTTTCATCATCTTTTCACCAGTAAAAGAGCAGTTTCAATATTTTTCAGGCTCTTATAATCTTCCAGAATTTTTATCATTTTAAATCCGGCCGGTTCATTAGCAGTTGTTAGATCATCATATAAAAATTCTCCTGTGCATATATTTCTGACCGTACTGCCGGTATAGATTACACGTACCACTTTACCTGCATATCTTTTATCTATTATAACTTCTTTTGCACCTTCTTTAATTTTATAAAATTTTGAAGGTATAAGTGTAAATTTATCTCCCTCTACAAGTTCCATATTCATAATTACATTTACAGGATTATTTAAGAGTCGTATTTCATAAGGCTCTTTTAAAGGAACAGTAGCAGCCTCTCCCCTGTCAGGCAAAAGGAAACTGTATTTTACAAAAACTTTTTTACCTGTATAATGGTTGTCTCTTATTGTAACAATACCGTTCTTTTCATCTACCTTGAAGGATTTATTATCCATTGTAACGGTATAAGTACCTTCTCCGTCTTTCTGAGTAAATACTGTCACGCTTCCGGGGACTATATCCATATTGGAGAGTTTAACTCTGCCATCTGTTTCTACAGGAAGAATCTCAGGAGGAAGACTGTCAAAAGGGAGGCTGGAGAGAATTTTTTTCTGAAGTTTCATCTGCCGGACGGCGTTACTGTAGTTATTTTCTTTTGTAAGCCACTGATAATACCTGTGAGTGCCTGTACCTATGACTATAATTATTGCAAGAACAGCAATAAAAATCATAAGTTCAATCAGTGTAAAACCGGTTTTTTTAAATAACTTTTTCATCTTTCTTCTCTCAAACATTTTTTATAAATCTTACTTTTTATAAATCTCAATGAAAAAAAATTTCGACATTCTATGAATAAAACCCTTTAAAAAGGATTTTTTATTTCCCTGGAAGAATATTTATACAGTGACCGGTGAGCAGTGACCAGTGGCCAGTAATTTGTAAATATACACCTGTTCACTGCTCACTGAAAAAGGAGGGAAAGGGCAAATGAATGAACATTCTGACGAAAACATGGTAAGTAAAAACCATATCGTTATCCTCATAGTCCTCGTATTCGTATTAATGGTAACAGGCGGACTTATGATATACAAAGATCAGGCATACGATAAAATCATATCAGATCAGAAGGTGCAGATAGAAAGCCTTCAGACAGAAATAGAAACTATGGCTCCTCTAAAAATGCAAATTGATCTATACAGAGAAGAGACTCAGGCTATTAAAGAGGAGATAAAAACTTTAAAAAAGAAGGGGAAATTATGAGAAAAAATATATTTGAATTCTGTGCAGTATTGCTTGTTTCTTTAATTATTACAGTAAACCTGGGGTTTTACTTTATTACATTTCCTAAACGGCAGGAAATTGATGCACTGGGAAAGGGGCCGGGCGGTATAATAGAACTTATAAATCAGAGAGATTCAGACAGAGCCTATACTCAGAATCTGGAAAACTATAAAGAGGAATGGGTAAAGGCAAAAAAAGAACTGGCTGAATTGAAGAAAAAAAATCACTGATGAAGAAAATCTTTTATCCATGGTACAATACCTGGAAAAGGAGAGGAGTTTATTTCATCCATAAGCTTTAAAGCTTTATCGTACCACTTGCCCTGAGGATTCTCATCCATATATTTTTTTAATATCTTTGCACTCTTTCTGATTTTTCCACTTTTAAAGAGCGTGAGAGACTCAAAAAAATCCTTTCCTTTATAGCCCGGGTTGATCATAAAAGCCTTTTCATACTGAACGAGCGCCAGTTCTTTAGAAGTCTGTTCAAGCTCTCTGCCGAAGGCGTAATAAAGGTCTCTTAATTTATCTTCCCTTTCATCCGATTGTTCTGTCAGATAAAGTTCATCATATATCTCTATAGCTTCAGGATATTTCCCTTCACAGGCAAGTATCTCTCCGTAAAGTGCCTGCAAATCAGGGTTATCTGTTATGTCAATCTTTTTCATATGTTTCTCTGCTTCACTGTATTTTTCAAGTTTCATCAGGATTTTCACATAAAATAGTCTCAGGCTCTGATTATCCTCTTCTATATGGAGAGCTTTTTTCATAAAATCCTCTGCTTCAAAAAACTTACCGTCCATATTATAAAGTATGGAAAGATGGACATAACATTTAAGAAGTTCCCGGTTTTCCGTAAGGCATATGATAAGTTCTTCAAGACTATCAAAATATAAATCTTTGCTGATATGAGAACTTTCTATATGTTCGTCTCTGTTACCTGTGAGAAAAAGTGAGAGAAAATCCATAATATTTTTATCGGTAAGATCTCCTATGGCACCGAGAGCACTTTTTCTTACGGCGAGCCCGGGGTCTTTCAGGAGTTTACACAGTTCCTTTAAAGGTTTTTTACATCCTGTTTTTCCTATCGCCATAGGAGCATATCTTCTTATAGTTTCATCAGGATGGGAAAGCATCTTAACAAGAGGCTCTATAACCCTTTCATCTTTAAAATTGCCAAGAAGTTCTACTATTTTTCTATGTTTATCGGCAAAAGCTTCTGACGAGATCATCTCAATAAGAGGTTCAATAGCCATTTCATTTCCTTTTTCCGCCATTTCCATAATTTTCTCCACACCGGCAGGTTCTGAAATATTATAAAAACTGGCTTTTACCGTGTGTTCTTTTGTAACCTTCTTCTGAGTCAAAAAACCTTTTCTTGATGTAAAACTCTGATCTTCGGGGAAAAACTGTCTCTGTATTTTTTCAAGTTCGTAGCTACTGTCTTCTATGTATTCTCCAATATCTTTTTTCCTCTCCAGCACTTCTTTCATTTCCAGAGCCGAAGCAAAGCGGCTGTCAGGAGAAAGGCTTAAAGCTTTTCTTATAATATTTAAAAGCCATGGAGACACATCAGGTCTTACTTCAGATATGGGCTTTGCATTATAAGGTGACGGCTGTATGGCAGTAAGAAGAAAATGCATAACACCGCCGAGAGCGTAAAGATCGCTTCTTGGTTCAGGATGGCCCTGATACTGTTCTATAG
Organism: uncultured Synergistia bacterium; assembly: GCA_937888925.1. The sequence continues at coordinate 3,130 of CALARM010000879.1, forward strand.
GAGCATAGCCCACAGTGCCTACAATAGTCTTTTCCGTCATAGATTCAGGATTTACCGGCCTTGCAAGACCAAAATCTATAAGCATTACTCTCTCATCTTTACAGAGAAATATATTTGAAGGTTTTATATCTCTGTGAA
>CALARM010000880.1 GCA_937888925.1 uncultured Synergistia bacterium
AGTAAATGACAGTGTACTTATTGCAGGTGAAAATGAGCATTACAGAGCAAAAATATCCAGAATTTACGGATATCACGGCCTTAAAATGATAGAACTCCCTGAAGCTACAGCAGGACAGATTGTTGCACTATCGGGAATATCGGAAATAAAGATCGGCGATACCATTACATGTATTGAAACACCTGTAGTACAGCCCCGTATTTATGTAGAAGAACCTACGGTAAATATGGTCTTTTCCGCCAACACTTCCCCCTTTGCCGGGAAAGAAGGAAAATATGTTACAGGAAGCAAACTGAGAGAAAGACTCATAAAAGAAGGCAGACAGAATGTATCCTTACATATTGAAGAAGGAGCTACTCCCGATGAGTTTATCGTCTCAGGAAGAGGAGAATTACAGCTTGCCATTCTTATAGAAACAATGCGCAGAGAAGGTTATGAAATGCAGGTCGGACGCCCGAAGGTCATAGAAAGAACTCTGAACGGAGTGGTATGTGAACCTTATGAGCATCTTGTAATTGATATACCTCAGGATTATGTGGGTGCTGTAACAAAACTCCTGGGACAGAGAAAAGGAATATTTGCCAATATGGCAGGATACGGCACAGACAGAATAAGACTCGAATTTCGTATTCCTTCAAGAGGGCTTATAGGCATACGCTCTACCTTTCTCACTATTACAAGAGGCACAGGGATTATGCATTCTGTATTTGACGGATACGAACCGCTGGCAGGAACAATTTCATCAAGAACAAACGGCGCTTTAGTAGCCGACAGAAACGGTTTTGCCACAGCCTATTCCATAGAAAATCTCGAACCGAGAGGACATCTCTTTTTACAGCCGGGAACAGAGGTTTACTGCGGTATGATTGTAGGAGAACATGCAAAAGAAAACGATCTGAATGTAAATATTGTAAAACCAAAAAAACTTACAAATATGCGTTCTTCTACCTGTGACGATACTGTTGTACTCGCCACCCCTGTAATACACACACTGGAAAGTGCCATGGAATGGGTAAAAGATAATGAAGCTATTGAAGTAACTCCTAAATCCATAAGACTCAGAAGACTTTATTCCGGTATTGTTAAAACAAAAAAAATAGCATAAGAGCATGATAAAAAATCGCCTAGAGAGTCATTTTTGCTCTCCAGGCGATTTTTTTATATACTCCATAAGTCTTTTCACTCTTCTCCTATAAATTTATATTTATAAATTTTACATATTGACAAAATATACATTTTGCGTGATATCTATAATAACTATTATTTATAAAATATTATGGAGGTTAAGTTATGTTAGGTATTGGTATGGGACTCTCACCATTTAATATGCCCGGTAATAATAAACCTGTGGCATCTGCGCCGCAAAATGTTGATTCACAGAAAAATACTCCGAACAATCAGCCAGTTCCGCAGAATGAAACATCTGTTTTAACATCAAACTTAAAGACCATAGGGGAGCTGAAGGGACAAAGCAGTATACCGGCAAGTAGTCCGGGCCGTTCTATGGAAGTGACAAATTTACAGAGTAATCTTGCCGAAAAAGTCACAGGGGCAAATGTTCCTTATAACAGAATTACCCTTAAAGATGGAAGCCAGATAGATATAGACGTAGATACTGAAAAAATCAAGCAGGCATCACCGGGGCTATCAGAAAAACAGGTCATGGAAATAAAGAAAACCATGATAGGAACCAATAAAGAACAACTGACAAAATTACTCTCACAGAGTGAAGGTAACCTTCCTGAAGGTATGAAACGTGTTAACTTACAATATTCTGATGCCCCCAATCCCTTGCTGCACAACAGGGAATTTCCTGACGTGAATTATGACCCTGATAAGAAGAGTCTCAACATTCCTACATTCGCCTTAAATAATACAAAAGAAACATTTAACAGAGCTCTTGTAGATGCAAAAAATCCTGCCCTCCAGGAGGAAAAGAAAAAACTCTCAGCACTCGGAATCAAATGGTCAGACCCTGCAAATCTAATGTCGGCCAGTGAAGAAGTTGAAGTCATGAAATCTTTAGAAAAGGCCGCATCTAATGTTCCGCCGGATAAAAGGCCAAAGGATCTGCCCATAAATATGTTTAATAGAGCACTTACAACCAGCATGTCAATCGACGGATTCGGTGGAATGTCTTCACCTGAAGGTGTATATGATGGCAGGACGAAAAAGATATCTATTTCAAGGAATGATACGGACGGGAAGACCCCTCATAAACTGCAATATTTAAAAGATACTGCAGTACATGAATATGGTCACGCTGTGGCTGATGCAAATAAACCTGATGTAAAATCAGTCAATGAAAGTATAATTATGACTGATTCACATGGAAAAAGTCTGACAGACAGAGCAATAGCCCTGGAAGAAAATGCAAAAAAACATGGCCATAAGCCTGATGATATAGCCAGTGACAGAACAGGCACTATCTATGATAAATATGATCCTTATGTTCATTCGGAAGGTCTCAAGGATGAAAAAGGCAATACTACTGTAGAGAAATATGCCCGTACCGATGAAAATGAACATTTTGCAGAAACATTCAGAGAATATGTTAACAACCCGGAAAGATTCAAAGGGGACATAAAAGAAATAGAACAAAAACTGCAGGGTCTTGCTGCAAACTCTGAAGAATATAAATACTTAAAAGAATCTCTTGATATAAAGAGAGAATCTTATAATTATTTTAAAAACCAGATCTTCGCAGGACACGAATTCGGTAAGACGAATTAATTGTACCGTCACCTGTCATCAGAGAGGCGTATTTCTACGCCTCTCTGATGTTTTTCTTATTTTACATCCGTAAATTTCATTCCGAATACTTTGAATAAAAAGGCATAAATATCACTGTATTCATCAATAATCTTCGACATAGGTTTCCCTGCACCATGACCTGCTTTTGTTTCAATACGGAGAAGTATCGGATTATCCCCTCTGTTTTTTGCCTGAAGGGCAGCAGCGAATTTTTTTGCATGAGCCGATACGACCCTGTCATCATGATCTGCACTCATAATAAGTGCTGCAGGATAGTTTACACCATCTTTTATATTATGAAGCGGCGAATAACGGTAGAGAACATCGAAATCTTCCTTTTTATCGGAACTGCCATATTCAGGTATCCAGTAGTAACCTACCGTGAATTTATGATACCGTAACATATCAGTAAGAGGCACTTCACAGATTACTGCTCCGAACAATTCAGGATGCTGAACCATACATGAAGCTACAAGAAGACCTCCGTTACTTCCTCCCTGAATGGCAAGTTTT
>CALARM010000881.1 GCA_937888925.1 uncultured Synergistia bacterium
TTGTTCTGTTTGTATCAGGTTCTTCTGCACGTCAGACAGATGCAACAAAAAACAGGCCATGTGATTGTGTTATATCAGCCATAGTAGATTCGGTGGAAAAAGAAGGACAGATAATCTTCAGAAAATTTGAAACAGAAGGATATACATAATATGTTACCTGCTAAAGTTATAGGACGTGTAGTGGCAACAAAAAAAGTAGAATCCCTTACAGGTATTAAACTTATCCTGCTTCAGCCGACTGACTGGGAAGGAAACCCGGAGGGAGATTATCTTGTAGCAGCAGATTCCGTATCTGCAGGATATGATGAATTTGTATTTTATGTGGAAGCAAGGGATGCTGCTGTGGCTTTTCCCATAGCTCCTCCTGTAGATGCAACTATAGCAGGTATTATAGATGGTGTTCATAAGCAGAGGGAATAAGCATGTTCGTAGCAAAGGTTGTTGGAGTTCTCTGGTCTACCTGTAAATCCCCCGGTCTGGAGGGATTGAAGCTCTGTCTTGTACAGAAAATGCATGGAATAACAGGTAAATTATCAGGTAAACCTCTTATGGCAGTGGCAGATAAAATAGATGCAGGAACAGGTGACACGGTTCTTGTACTGGACGAAGGCGGTTCTGCCAGAAGTATCCTGAAAAGAGATGAAGCACCTGTGAGAACTATTATAGTCGGTATAATAGACCAGGTTACAATAGAAGGTAAAACAGTCCGTTATACTTAATACAGGAACAGCTATTTTCGTAACCATTCATAAATTATTTATATAAGAATGATGAAGATTTTCACTTTTCACGGCTCACGGCTCACGACTCATTAATATCTGTTCTGAGGAACAATACTTCCGAAATTCTGCACACATTTAAATTTTTGTATGCCATAACATCCACTATCATTATAAAAAGACGCACCGCAGCCTAAATAAAGAAGACTTTTGTCCAATATATTTGCTCTATGACCGGGAGAGTGCATCCAGTCAGAAAGAAGGGCCTGTGAAAAAGAGTTATATGTATGTGGTGGTATTGGTTTTTTTGTTACCCCATCTACAAAAACACTGCTGCCTCTGTTCGGTGGTATAAAACTGCTTCCTGACTGATAGGCAATACCGAAAACATCTGCAATATTTTCCGCTCTCTTACCGGTAGTTACATAGCAGAGTGCCATTCTGTCAGAAGGTGTTTTCTTCTTAGAATCATAGGGATTGTTATGATCAAAAAAATTATTTGTTACCATATCATAGGCATGCATCTGTGCCGCATATTTCAGATACTGTGAATATTCGAAAGGTTGTAAATTGAGCGGAGCTCCCCCTGCAGCGGGAGAACTGGTTGTAGCATTTACCCTTTCTTTATTTGTAGCATAAAATATGGAGGCACAGAGAAGTTCATAATCTATGTTTTTAAAGTCTATCGCCTGATTGGCAGGGCCATAAGCCTGAAAAGTAGAGTAATTATATTTCAAATACATAGAGTCATTCCAGTTGCTCTGAGTGGCTCCTTCTACATGTCCGGAACATAAAGCGAATGATATGACTGATAATAAAATTGTTGTAAAAGCGTATAAACAATAACGTTTCATCGAAAAATCTCCCTTCATATATACTCTCGTGACGCGTAACGCGTGACAGGATGAAAACCTTTATTATATGCTTATAGTCAGGTAAGTAATTATATCAGTTGTTTTTACGGCCATTCACATAGTCTATAAGCCCTGTTAAAGACTTATCAGAGAGTCCCATTTTATCCATAGTACGACCTGACTTCCAGTAGTCTTCACCATTTGCCATAGAGGCTATATTCACGATTGCCTCTATACCCGGCGTCGGTATGTTGAGCATTTTCCCCAGTGATGCCAGGGTAACAAGACCATAGGGAATGTCCTCGGTAATATAGCGATGCTTCAGGTTTTCAGGGGCCATCTGTACATTATGAGCACTGATTTGATACATAGTATCATAGACGTTTTCTGCTTTTACTTTATACATTATCTGCATGGTTTCAATAAAAGAATAGGTTTCATAACACAGAATACTGGCAATAGACATACGTTCTTTATCGACTGCATCCATAATACGGGCAACAGAAGGAGTAATATCATAATGGGAGTTACGATACGGCCCTATTTGTTCGATGCGGCTCATATTCATGAGAGTCGAAATAGGGTGAATAATGAGTCCCGGCGCATCTACACTGGTCTGAAGAACATTATAGGCAGGGGAGAACTGAGGATAAAGATCGGTCAAAGTCCAGAGTGCCTGACCTGTAAGGCTGGCAGGAAGAGCTGAAAAAGGAAGTTCTGATTTTACCGCCTTTATGTTTACATGCCCCAGGCCTTTTGTTTTTGCTGCATATATAAGGGAACTGGTTTCTCCTATAAGAAAATCTTCTCTTTTTCCTGCATCGTGCAGTAATTTAGCAAAGGCAAGGGTGCCGAATTTACCCGGATTAAATACAATAATCTGACCTTTTTCTCCATGTTCAATCAGAAGTTTCATATATACTTCCTGGGCAAAAGCGGGAACAACAACTAAAACTACCTGTGCTCCTTTTATGGCTGCTGCTACATCTGTTGTAATCATTTCAGGTTTTGCAAAGCCCGGTTCTACACCGTTTGCAGAAACACCTTCCAGAAAAATCCCTCCAAAGGCATTCAGTAATTTTATATTGGTGCCATGTTCTGGCACAGCAGCCAGTCGGACTTTATGCCCTCCCAGTGTGAGGTCTGCCGTTATAGCCTGACCTCCATGACCTGCTCCAAGTACTGTAACTTTCATTTGTCTAACACCTTCCTGTTACTTTATAGATGATTGTAGATTATCAATCTCGTTTACCCATCAGCTTCTGAATTCTTTTTTCTTCTGTAATAGAAGTAAGGCTCTGTGGGTCTATAGAATTAATCATTCCTCCCGGAATTATATCAGTATGAGTGAAAAGAGCATTTTCTCTGAATGGTTCCGTGAATATGCCTGGCGCTGACATATAACCTTTTTTTAGAGCTTCATAAATTGTATCGCCATCTGATAAATATCTGTACAGATTTTTTACACTTCCTTCTCTGTACGAAGGATTTAATGTGGCAATTTTCTCTAATAAAAAGAGACTTTCTTTTAATAAATATTCTTTTCGTTCCTGTATTTCATGTATATTGATATATTTCTGTAAATCCTCTTTGTTTTTATGATAAACCTTTACGGCTTTTCTTATAATGCCTGAACTCTGTATTATATCTTCAGACTTTGCGGCGTAAAGGGCTTCGCAGTAACTTACCAGATGCAATGCATGGGGATTTAGCAACATCTGAAGTATAGTTGATCTGGCAAGCTGTTTTCTTGCTATATTCAGATCCGGCTTGAAGTGTTCTATGCCGGTTCTTGCCTCTATCCATATATTTACTGCCATATCTGACGGTATAAGTTTCTGCACAAGTTCCTTTGCCGCCAGAAATTTAGCAATATCTCCGTAATCACTCGTTTCTTTCGGTTTATTGAACTGCATCTGTAATACCATATCGGAAACCCCGCATGCAATCATTACTGATGCAATAAGACCGTAATCTGCAACTACAACCGCATCTGAAGCCCATCTGGAACTCCAGTGATTTGGATCATTCATTTCCACGGGAATATTATAAGCTGTCAATTTTTTTACCGTTCTTATATGCTCTTTAATTGATTCCGATACATCTGAAGGGCCTCTGCCGTCCAGTTTGTTGAACCAGAAAAGTGGAACAGCCTGGTGTGAACCTGTTAACAGGTCTGCTTTTATACATTCTTCTACAAAGGATTCCATGCAGGTAACATGGGCATAAGGTTTTACGGAAGGATAATTACCTCTTCTGGCAGCTTCTCTCAGAAGAACCAGATCATGAAAATTTTTGTAAGGCACGCCTCCGTCATTTTTCTTTCCTGCCCATTTATCAGGCTCATTATAATATCTCTGAGACAGGTCTGATGAACCGAGAGATATTTCATCTACCACTCCTGCTTCTGCTATTTTTTCTATACCTGTTACTGTAGGTGCTATTGTTTCTCCCGGCTCTCCGTAATGGGTTCTTATTATTGGTCTCTGTGGCCATACTTCTCTTATCCTTGCCGTATAAGATTTTTTCGCCTGTTCTGACGGAATATTTAGAGGCACTTCTATAGAGACATCTCCTGAAACAATCTCTGACAGACTGTCCAGTTCTTTTATTCTCGGAGGTGTGAGCCTTGCTTTTGCACTTTTCAGAATTTTTTCTCTTCTTTCATCATAAACACCGAGATAGTCAAGGACTGTTCCTGCAGAATCAATAGGTTCGTGGGCCTGTTTTATTCCTGTTATAGAATAATCCCTTAAAGAACCGGCTACCAGATCAACTGTTGCCGGTAGTCCTGCAAAGGCAATTTTTCTCTTCTCTCCGTTGGATTTTACCAGCAGATTATGCTCGGCCATGCGATGAATAATATATGACATCTGATCAAGTCCTATGTCCGGGCTTAATCTGTAACTGAAGCCGATAAATTCAGGATCATATGTTTGAATATGTTCCAGTATTTTTTCACCGGTTATTCCCGGCGGTAAAGATAGTACATCAAATCCTGCCTCCCTTGCAATCCTTGTAAAATTAAACAGTCCCTGTGTATGAGGATCATCTGCCAGTGTTGCTATTAAAATTCTCTCCGTCATAAAAAAATGCCTCCAGATCTGTATTGATAAGTTGATTTTTATTAATTGTTATGATAAATTGTATTATACTTGACATGCAGTTATATGTATAGTGTATTTTATAACTTAGTACCGAGACAGGTAAAATAGTGCCCAAAAAGTTTCTAATCTGTCATTCCCGCGAAAGCGGGAATCCAGAGAAAAGGCTTATGGATCCCCGCCTTCGCGGGGATGACAACAGCTACTAATATTGGATACCAATTTATTTAGAGCGGTACTTAGGAATAGAAATTTATTAATAGTCTCTTTCCTCGCGTCACGCATTACGCGTCACGATTTAATATATTTGAGACATTTATTTAATTTTCATTCCTTATTAAAATTTAAGTGACTCGTGATGCGTAATGCGTAATGGATTATTACTTCTTCGCATCACGCTTTACGCATTACGCATTACGATGTTGTTAATTATTTATGACACTAAATATACATAGATATTATGAATGGAGAAAGATAGGATGAATAATTCTACTGTTGTTACGGATAAAAACAAGCAGAAACTTATATTATTAAGTATTGCCTTCGGCTCTTTTATGGTTAATCTGGATACCTATATCGTAAATATATCTATTCCTGTTATTGCCGGTTATTTTCATGCCACTCCTGCCGATGTTTCCTGGGTATCACTGGCATATAATCTGGTTGTTGCAAGTCTTTTGATGATTTCCGGCAAACTGGGAGACAGGCTTGGTTTAAAGAGGGTTTTTATTTTCGGTCTTATCCTCTTTACCGTAAGTTCTCTTATGTGCGGACTTGCTCCTCATCTTTACTGGCTTATTATAGGCCGTGCCATTCAGGGTATAGGAGCATCGGTGCTCTATGCTATGACTCCTGCAATGGTACCGAAATTTATGCCGGAAAAGGTAAGGGGGGCGGCTTTCGGAACACTTGCCACCGCTGCTGCCATGGGCATTATGGTAGGCACTCCTCTCGGAGGTATAATAACAGGTTACCTTTCATGGCACTGGATATTTCTTATAAATGTTCCTGCCGGTATTATGGCAATAATTTGCTGCAGAAGAATTATGCCTGATGACCATATGGCAGGACAGGAAAAAGAGGCGGGCACCTTTGACCTGAAAGGTGCATTTCTGAGTTTTATCTGCTCTCTTTCTTTTATTTACGGCCTGAACGGCGGACAGGAATATGGATGGACTTCCTTTTTGATTATTGCATGTTTTGCCATATCTGCTATTTCTCTCACCATATTTATCTTCTGGGAAAACAGGGCAGCCTGTCCTCTTATGGATTTAAGCCTTTTTAAAAATAAAGCCTTTACTTACGGAAATATTGCCACTTTACTTGCCTACATATATCTTGCAGGCAATAATTTCCTCATACCTTTTTATCTGCAGCTGGTCAAAGGATTGAAATCGGAACAGGCAGGCCTGGTATTTCTCATATACTCCATCGTTTATATGCTTGTAGGGCCTGCGGCAGGGAAGGTTTCCGACAGGATAAACCCCAGGATTGTCTGCACTGCTTCTATGGCTCTCGCCGCTTTTTCTGCTTTTATGTTTTCTTTTTTCCTCACAGTGCCGGGACTCATACCTGTTATAATATATTTTGTCTTTCTTGCCGTATCATATGCCAGTTTCCTTACCTCCAATAATACTGTAGTAGTAGGTATGGCTCCCGACGGTAAACAGGGCATTGTGTCAGGTGTGTTCAGAATGGTAACAAGACTCGGCATCGCAGGGGGAGTATGTATTTTTGAAATGATTTTCACTGCTGCAGGTCATGTTTCCGGCCAGGGAGGAAAGGTAAATTACGGAAATCTTCCTGCTGAAGTGATATCCACAGGATTTCACTATGCCTATCTTGTGGGAGGGGGTATTTGTGTAATTACTGTCATAATGTCTCTTCTTGCCAGGGAAGAACAGATACGTAAAAGGCGTTATACTACAACATTATTACCTGAAATATAATTGTTACACAGATAAAAATACTGAAAAGGAATTTACATTTTTTCCCTGGCTCTCGGAGGCAAATTTTCTATGAAAAGTTAATAAAAAATTAACAATTTCTTATTGTTTTTTTTTCCATAATAATTATAATTAATTAAAAGATATTCTATAGTGGAAAGAATTAATTTTTAACAGGTTATGTTGAATAAATATTAAAAGGAGGAGTTTATTTATGATAATTAATAGTGGAGGACAAAATTACGCAGGTGAAAATAAAAGAATAAAAAGCGATGCAGGGAATAGTTCTAATCAGATACAAGATAAAGTGGTTGATTATAATGCGAAAATACAAGAACAAGAGGAAAAAATCAAGAACCTTGAAAAACAAATGAAAGAGCTTAAATCACAACACGATGCTGAAAAGGTGGATGTAGCTTTTGCAGCACTAAATTCCTATATTGACATAGCCATGAAATCTGAAGAAGCAGAGATGGAGAGAAGACTGAACGGACCAAGCCTCCCATATCCTAATCCTTTTACTCAGAAAGAGGCTTTGGAAGCAGATATGTGGAGAAGACTTTAGAGGAAATTTTTGACTCTTCATACTGTTTGACTCACAAATAATATAATACTTTTTTCTATAAAAAGTTAACGAGAAATGAATACTTTATTATTGTTTTCTGGAATAATTATAATTTAATTGGATGTGTTTTTATGTATAATTAGGAGGGTTTAGATATGCATATAAGACCCGATGAAATAGGTATGTTTAATTCAACCAGGAAAGCAGAAGCTTATCAAAAAGCTATGCAGGTTAAGGAAAATGTTGAAGAAGTTGTCTTTGAGTTAAAAGATTTTGATGATATAAGTGGTATAGACTTTAATAATAAATCTAATGGCAGTGTTATAGTTAAAGAACATGAAGAAGACTATAGCAGTGGCCTGCACATAAAAACTACCGGTTCATTGGAATATAATCCTGATTCGGGAGAAGTGGAAAAGTTTGAAGCCAGTCAGTATAAAAGTATGTCTGGCCTCCCGGGATGGAGAGGCCTTGTAGGATGTTTTATCAGCGGTGAGTTTACATATGAACAAAAGACAATAAAAACCCTTATGGGAAAAGAGAAAGAGCTTTATATTGAAAAATCCGGCGGTAAAACACAGAAAGTTTATATTGATAAAGCAACGGGTGACATAGATTATAAAGAATATAACTATGGATTTCCCAGTTTAATTAATTTTTAGTCAGTGTATGATTTATGAAATAATCCCGGTAGTGCCAATACCGGGATTATTTGTTTTTTTATAGGATGGCAGGTTGTCAGGCTACTTTTTCCTGATTCATTTTATTAAATACCAGTTCTCCCCGGAGATAATCGAGAAAAACTTCGTCTCCCTCTATAATTTCTCCGTTCAGGATCTTTTTTGCAAGAGGATTTTCTACATATCTCTGAATTGTTCTTCTGAGAGGTCTTGCTCCGTAATTCGGATCAAACCCTTCCTCTGCAATGAATTCTCTGGCTTTATCGGACAGAACAAGGTCTATTCTCTTCTCGTAAAGTCTCTCTTTCAATTCATTTATCATAAGCGTGACAATCTCTTTTATCTGATCCATCCCCAGACGATGGAATACTATCGTTTCATCAATACGGTTTAAAAATTCCGGCGGGAAGTGAACTTTTAACATTTCAAGGGCTTTTTCTTTTTTATCTTCAAAATCTTTTTCACTTTCTCCCGCTTCCTGAAGATACTGACTGCCAATGTTGGAAGTCATAATAAGAACGGTATTTTTGAAATCTACAGTTTTTCCTTTGTTATCCGTTAACCTGCCATCATCCAGTATTTGAAGAAGCACATTAAAAACCTCTCTGTGAGCTTTTTCTATTTCGTCCAGTAAAACTACGCTGTAGGGCTTGCGTCTTACTGCTTCCGTAAGCTGTCCTCCTTCATCATAACCAATGTACCCGGGAGGTGCCCCTATAAGACGGGACACGGAATGTTTTTCCATATATTCACTCATATCTATACGCACTATGGATTCCTGATTGTCGAAGAGAAATTCTGCCAGTGCTTTTGCAAGTTCTGTTTTCCCCACGCCTGTAGGACCCATGAAGATGAACGAGCCTATCGGCCTTTCAGGGTTTTTGAGACCTGCTCTTGCCCGTCTTACTGCATCAGATACTGCTACGAGAGCTTCATCCTGTCCTACAACCCTTTTATGGAGATTTTCCTCCATTTTCAACAGTTTCTCTTTTTCCCCTTCAAGGAGTTTGCTTACGGGGATACCGGTCCATTTACTGACAATCTTTGCAATGGTATCTTCCGTTACTTCTTCACTTAACATCTGGCGGTTCTGCTGAATCTGAAGTAGTTTCCCCTGTTCCTCGTTTATCTGCTGTTCTATTTTTATCATCTGCCCGTATTTTAATTCTGCCGCTCTGTTCAGATCGTTTTCTTCTTCTGCTTTTTCCAGCTTCTTTTTCGCCACCTCCAGGGCTTTCTTTAAATTCCTTATATTGTCAATGGTTTTCTTCTCATTATCCCACTGGGCTCTCATCTGCTTTATACTGTCTTTTAACTCGGAAAGCTCTTTTTCCAGTTTTTCCAGTCTTTCCATAGATGCGGGGTCATGTTCCTTCTTCAGGGAAATTCTGTCTATTTCAAGCTGAACTATCCTTCTTTCTTTGCTGTCCAGTTCGCCCGGTTTGCTGTCTATTTCTACTCTTAACTGCGCTGCCGCTTCATCTACGAGATCTATGGCCTTATCCGGAAGAAACCTGTCGCTTATGTAGCGATTGGAAAGAGTTGCAGCCGCTACAATGGCGTTATCCTGGATTCTTACCCCGTGGTGAACTTCATAGGTCTCTTTTAATCCTCTCAAAATACTCACAGTATTTTCAACCGATGGTTCTGCTACAAGAACAGGCTGAAATCTTCTTTCCAGGGCGGCATCTTTTTCCACATGTTTTCTGTATTCATCGAGTGTGGTAGCGCCCACACAGCGAAGCTCTCCTCTGGCAAGGGCAGGTTTCAGTAAATTCGCTGCACCTATTGCACCTTCTGCGGCACCTGCTCCGACTACCGTATGAAATTCATCTATAAATACTATGATTTTTCCGTTAGCTTCCGTTATTTCCCTCATTACCCCTTTTATTCTCTCTTCGAATTCACCTCTGTACTTTGAACCTGCCACCAGGGCTCCCATGTCAAGAGCAAAAAGCTGTTTGTTTTTAAGCCCCTCCGGTACATCACCTTTTGCAATTCTCTGGGCAAGGCCTTCTACTATGGCAGTTTTCCCTACTCCCGGCTCACCTATAAGCATGGGGTTGTTTTTTGTTCTCCTGCTCAGTACCTGTATTACTCTTCTTATTTCATAATCTCTGCCAATAACCGGATCAAGTTTTTTATCTAAAGCCAGCTTAGTTAGATTCCTGCTGAACCTCTGGAGCATCTGGAAATTTCCGTCTCCTGACGGGTTATCCACTTTCTTGCCCCCTCTTATATCTTTTAAAGCCATGAGTAATTTGTCCCCTGTAGCTCCATGTCTTTTCAGGATTCTTCCTGCTGCGCCTGATGTGTCTCCCACCAGGGAAACGAGGAGGCAGTCTATGCCTGCATAGGAATCTTTTAGTCTTTCAGCTTCTTTTATTGATCCATCTAAAACTTTCTGAAGATCTCTGCTTATATAAACTCCGGCATCGGTGCCGTTCTTATATACCTTTGGCAGTTCCTGCATATGTTGCTCAAGATCAGAGATTACTTCTCTGGGATTTATATTCATTTTTTCAAATACCTGACCTGCAAGACCATCTGTCTGATGGAGGAGCGCCAGAAGTAAATGTTCTTTTTCTATCTGATTATGATTATACATCTGTGCAAGTTCCTGTGCCGTCACAAGAGCTTCTCTTGATTTTTCGGTAAATTTCTCTAAATTCATAACCTTCGCCTCCATTTATAAATTTATTCTATTTGTATTATATAATATGAGTCTATTGTTGTCAAGTTTTATTATATAATTAATAAAAGGTTGGTGGTCTTAGTTACGATAATGGTAAATATGCCGATAATTGATTACTACCCTGCTCATAAGCATGTAACAAACATTTTCCCTCCCGTCACGCGTCACGCCCACTCCTGTGCTCACATTCATGAAAGAGTAAAATAAAATGTAGCCCCTTTTTCAATTTCTCCTTCTGCCCAGATCTGTCCGCCGAATCGGTGGATGATGCGCTGGACGGTTGCCAGGCCGACGCCTATGCCGGTAAATTCATCTGTTCCATGTAAACGTTGAAATATACCAAAGAGTTTATTGCTGTAGCTCATATCAAATCCTGCTCCGTTATCACGGACAAAATAGGCAGGCCTGCCTTCATG
>CALARM010000882.1 GCA_937888925.1 uncultured Synergistia bacterium
CCTGCTCCGAGTATCATGGCAGATCTTCCTACCTCTTCGGCATTTACGCTCTGAAGATAACCGCATGAAGGAGCCAGAACCGAAGAAACATATTTGGCCTGAGGAAGTAAATAGGGATCTTCCACTACCTTCGGATTGCCATGCTGTGCTTCAATAAGCTGTTCCATTTTTCTTACTCCCATGCCGTTGGAAATAAGTTCCTGAAGTTTCTCTTTTCCTTCTTTAATATCACCGCATGCACCGGCAAGTAACAACATATGGGCACCGAGAGTAAGAGATGCTTCCCTGAGTGGTCCCCCTGTAATTTCGCCTCTGAGAATCTCAAAAGCTTCCTGAACTTCAATGGCATTTCCGATGGCCATCCCCAGAGGCTGATCCATATCACTTAAAATCGCAGTAACCTTCCTCTTCATAAGAGTTCCAATCTTTACCATAGATTGTGCGAGTATTCTTGCATCGTCAGCTTTCTTCATAAATGCGCCGCTTCCGACCTTTACATCAAGTACGAGGCAGTCGGCACCGGAAGCTATTTTTTTGCTCATTATGCTGGCTACAATGAGAGGAATACTGTCTACCGTTCCCGTAACATCTCTCAGGGAATAAAGACGTTTGTCTGCAGGAGTTAAATTTGCAGTCTGTCCCGCCACAGAAACACCTATATGTTTTACCTGTTTTATAAAATCTTCCAGTTCTATTGATGTAGTAACACCGGGAATAGACTCAAGTTTATCCAGTGTTCCCCCCGTATGACTCAGGCCGCGGCCTGAGATCTTGGCAACAGGTATGCCTGCCGCAGCGACAAGAGGGGCAAGAACCAGGGTAGTAGTGTCTCCAACACCGCCTGTGCTGTGTTTATCAACCTTTACACCTGCAATAGAAGTCAAATCTATTTTTTCTCCCGATTCAAGCATGGACATGGTCAGATTAACCACTTCATCTTCCGTCATACCGCGAAAATATACTGCCATAAGCCATGCCGTAAGCTGATAATCCTGTATCGTATCATCTGTTGTGCCTTTGATTATAAATTCTATTTCTTCTTTTGTAAGGCTCTCTCCGTCTCTTTTTTTTAAGATGAGATCAACCATTCTCATGAGAATTTCAACTCCTTGATGATTTCTTTCACAAGTCTGGAAAACTTAGGAATTGTGGCATTACCTACCTCAATAACCTCTTCATGGGTAAGTTTTTTATCCGAAACCAGATCTATACAGTTTGTTATACAGGATATACCAAGACATGGTATGCCTGAATGACCTGCCACTATTGCCTCTGTTACGGTAGACATACCTATTGCATCTCCGCCTATCATGCGCATATACTTTACTTCTGCCTTTGTTTCGTAGGAAGGGCCGCTTACTGCCACATAAACACCGTGCTGAAGTTTAAGTCCCAGTTTTTCTGCAATATTAAATGCCAGTTCTCTGAAATCCTTATTATAAACCTGAGAAATATCAGGGAATCTCGGCCCCAGTTCGGGATCATTTACGCCTATAAGAGGATTATAACCCATAAGGTTTATATGATCTTCCAGGATCATCAAATCTCCTGCCACAAAATCGGGATTAATGCCACCTGCCGCATTTGTAACTATGATCATTTTCACGCCGAGAGCTTTCATAATCCTTACAGGAAGGGTAATGTCTTTCATTGGATAACCTTCATAATAATGAAGTCTTCCCTGCTGGGCAATAACTGTTTTACCTTCAAGTTTTCCTGTAACAAAAGCACCTGCATGACCTTCTACCGTAGAAAGAGGGAAATTTTTAATTTCACTGTATTTTATAACCACTTTTTCTTCTATTTCCTCTGCAAGAACACCTAGACCTGAGCCGAGAATAAGTCCCACTTCGGGAACGAGTGAAGTTTTACTCCTTATGGAAGATACAGCCTGATTTATTTTTTCTTTTAATTCTTTCATAATTAGCCACCTTTCTTTACAGGCGTGACGCGTGACGCGTGACGCGTGACGGGTTATTTACCCTCGATTATTATAGAATTTGAAATTTCCGAAACATAACCTGATATGGATGCATGGATATATGCACCTGTTATGCCTTCCGGCACTGTACCTATAATCTGTCCCTTTATGACTCTGTCTCCTACAGTTACAGAAGGTGTGCAACTCACGCCTGTGTGCTGTTTAAGAGGTATTTTTACCCTGCCGGGATGTATGTCAATATCCTTCCAAGGTGCCTTTACATCATAGCCGGTCAATTCCAGTCTTGTTACAAGCCCTGCTGCAGAAATCCTTCGTAATTTCATAAACGGACGTGGTGTAAGTTCTTTTTGCTTATGGGGATTGGGAATATTTTTCTCTCTCAATTCCTTCAATATGCCTGCATAGACCTCCTTCGGTTTCAGATCAACAGGGCAGGCAACCATACTGCATATACCGCACTGGCAGCACAGGTAGGCCTGACACAGGTCGTTTATTGAAGCTTTCTCCATACCATATCCTACGATACGCATAATTAAATGGGGTTGAATATTATGGCCAAGTAAATATCTCGGACATAACATAGTACAATAGGTGCACATTTCACACATCTTTGTATGTGCCAGATTTACCTTTATATCCCTGGTTTTAGTTTTAACAAGATAATGTTCGGGAGGCAACACAATAAGGCCGCTGTCTGTTTTCATAACCGGTTCTTCGAGATCCTTCGTTATAGAGCCCATCATAGGCCCTCCCCTTATTATGACGGGATTCTCAATCTTTACCCCTCCGGCATATGAAAGAACGTCTCTTATAGATGTACCTACGGGAACATTCAGAGTAACAGGATTTTTGACTTCTCCTGTTACAGTCATAGGACGCTCTGTTACAGGTTCTCCCTGGAAAGCTTTAAAAACGTTATATAAAGTCACTCCATTGCTTACGACAGCACCTACGGCTAAAGGGATACCGCCTTCAGGGACTATTCTGCCTGTAACTTCATAAACAAGTGTCTGTTCATCTCCTGCAGGATAATAATTGCCCATAATATGGAGAGATATATCTTTCCGGCCAGAAAGAACAGCATTAAGAGATTTTATGGCATCTTTATATTTCCCTTTAAGAGCAATAACACCTTTCTCAGCTCCTGTAACCTTCATGGCAATCGTAAGACCTTTTATTACTGCTTCAGGTTTCATGGCCATTAACTGTTGATCTACCCTGAGAAGAGGTTCGCACTCTGCGCCGTTTACTATAACAATATCTGCTCTACTGTTATATTTTATGTGTGTGGGAAATCCCGCACCACCTCCTCCGACAATGCCGGCACTTTTTATGGTTTTTAATATATCATCTCTGGATAATGTAATGTCCATAATAACTCCAGGATCGTGACGCGTGACGCGTCACGCGTCACGCGGGGATCGTTTCTCGTTACTTCATATAATACACGCTTATTTCAGGATAAGCGCAGACTGACAAAATTCTTATTAAATGCTGATTTTTACAATGTGATTAATTCCATTTGTCTCTTAAAAATCCTTCCTTGATAAACAGGGAAAGAAAATGTAAAACAGGAGAATCAGAGAAAAATTTCTCTTATATTTCCCTGTTTTATTGAAATATCATTATTATATATAATCCTGTAAAACCAGCACCTCTATTTCCTTAACTTTCTTTAAATTTTTATCATTTGTAATAAAAATAGTACCCTGATTTTCTATA
>CALARM010000883.1 GCA_937888925.1 uncultured Synergistia bacterium
TTTTCTCTATCAATTCCTGAACTGTTACTTCCTTTGGCACATCATAATAAGTATCATTGAAGGTTTTAAAAAGCAGATTCTTTTCACGGTCTGTGACTATATCCATATCTTTCAACAGACTATCTGAATTCTGAATTATCCATTTCAAAGATTCTTCTATATGAAGTGTCATATTTTCTATAACATCCTCTGTAAAACAGTCTCCGTCATAGGAAAATTTTATAGTAAGTTCTTTTTCCGGCACAATGATTAAATTCAGAGGATAATTGGTTTTTTCATAGGCTTTCAGATCACTCATCTCTATAGCTCTGCTCTCACGGGCACTTTCATCAAAGGGGTAATTTTCATAAACAAAAAGATTGTAAAAAAGTGCTTCTCCGGGAGAAATACCGCTCAAAGACTGTATCTTATTCAGAGACATATGACTGAAATTATTCCCATTCTGTATGACATTATGAATATGTTTAAGATTAAAAAATACGGACTCTTCGGGCCTGAGCTTTACTCTCATAGGAATGGTATTTATAAAGAGTCCTGTCATATTTTCAACACCTGCCAGTTCAGGCGGTCTTCCTGAAACGGTGTTGCCGTATAGTATGTCTTCAGAACCACTGTATAAAGAAAGAACAGAACTCCATGCCAGTTGAATAAGAGCATTAAATGTTACTTCTCTGGAACGGGCAAAGGTCTGACATTCGGAAAAGAAATCTTCAGGAAGATAATGAACATATTCCCGCAGATTTTCAATAGATTTATGTATATCCAGGCGGGATATGTTTACTGTAAGAGGTGTGGCTGTGGAAAAATCCGAAAGACCTTTCTTCCAGTAATCCATTGTTTTCTCTATATCCTGTTCGGACAGCCATTTTATATAATCTTCAAAAGGCTTTACAGGTTTCATCTGAAAAATTTCTCTATTTATAACAGCTTCATATCGTCTGTTAAGTTCCTGAAGTATTAAAGGCATTGACCAGCCGTCCAGAAGAATATGGTGGACAGTCCATATAAACCTGTATTCAGACCTTCCCAGTATGAAGAGATGAAGATAACTTAAAGGCGGTTTGCTGAGATTAAAACCTTCAAGCCTTATCTTTTTCCTGGTTTCTTCTATTTTTACTTCCTGTTTTTCTCTATCCATTTCAGATAGATCCATTGTATGCCATGGAAGAGAGACTCTTCTATAAACTATCTGGAAAGGACTTTCCCCGTCTTCCCAGACAAAACCTGTACGCAGAATGGGATGAGTGGAAAACACACCGTTCCATGACTCTTCAAGGGCATTTATATTGAGTTCTCCTCTGTAAGTCCAGGAACTCTGTGTGCAGTATTGATCAGAATCGGGATCAGACAGAGCATGAAAGAGGAGGCCTTCCTGAAGAGGTGAAAGTCCGTAAATTGCTTCAATGGAAGAAGGGTCACCTATACCGTCAAGGAAAGACTGTGATACAGAGGCAAGAGGGAAATCGGAAGGAGTAAAATGTTTTCTCCCCGGCTCAATACAGTGATTTATTATCTCTTTTAAACTATTAATAAAATTGTCAGCCACTTCTTTAACTTTTTCTTTTTCCCATATATGATTGCTGTAGCCAAAAATCATAGATAAAGAACCGGCTGTGACAAAACCGTTAATATCCAGAAGATTTATTATACTGTTTCCCTGAGATACAGCATTCCCTGTATCTTCATCACTGCCACGGAGTAATTCTCCTTCCATTATGCTTTCGTCCATTTGACCGAGATAATTAAAGGCCACTCTCTTACATTCCAGTTTTTTGAGTTCCTCTTTTATATCAGAAAAACACCTCAGAACTCCATAGGAAAGTCCATTACCCGGTATGGATCTCAGAGTTTCTTTTACCGATTTTACAAGAGTGCCGTAATCTGTCATCGAAAAGCTTTTAAGACGAACAGGGAATATGGTAGTAAACCAGCCCACTGTCCTGGACAGATTAACTTCTCCAACAGTCTCTTCCCTGCCATGTCCTTCCAGATTTATAACAAGCTCAGATATATTAAAAGAACGATACAATGAAAGAAGAAGTGCTGAAAGTAATATGTCATTAATCTGTGTGTTATACACACAAGGAAGGGCATTTAATAAAAGTTCCGTGTCTTTATCTGAAAGAGAAACTTTATAGTTTCTTATGTCCGAGTATTTAGAATCTTTATATTCCACCGGCATAGCAGAAGAATCTTTAAGAACTGAAAGCCAGTAATCACTGTATTTTTCTGCTTCTGAAACATAATCCCTGAGAAGTTTTGACCAGTCTCTGTAAGAAGAGGTTTTTTCCGGCAGAGATGCAGTAAATCCAGAAGAAAGTTTTCTGTAAATATTATGAAAATCTTCTATGATTATTCTCCACGAAACCATATCTATACACAGGTGATGTATCGCTATAAAGAGCCTGTCACGGCCGTCTCTATGACCTTTGAATATTACTGCTCTAAGAACAGGCCCATCTGTAATATTAAGATATGATTGAAGTAAATTGCATTTTTCTGTAATGAAAGCAGAAAGTTCTTCTGTCACAGAAGAAAGATCTGCCATTTCAACTGAGACAGATGTTTTCTCAGGTTTTTCATAATACTGAATCCATTTGCCTTCTGCTTGTGTATCCTCTATATGTCTGAATCTCAGCCTCAACCCGTCATGATGTTTCACCAGAAGGTTCAGAGTTTTCTCTATGATTTCTCTGTCTCCCGGCTGTTTCAGTGTAAAGAGAAAAGACTGGTTGAAGTGATTGAAGTCGAGAAAATCCTGTTCAAAAAACCATTCCTGGACAGGTATTAAAGGAACTTCCCCTGCAAGCAGTTTTTGCTCTGCCCTGAGAGATGGTTTCTTTTCAGCCTCCTCTGCTATGGCTGCAATGGTGGGATGATGGAGCAGCTGTGATGCAGTAATATTTATTCCTTCGCTGTTTGCCCTGGCAACTACCTGAATACTCATAATGGAATCTCCGCCGAGATGGAAGAAATTATCATATATACCAGCACGGTCGCATTTAAGAACTTTTTTCCATATTCTCGCAAGTATTTCTTCCCTGTCATTCCTGGGTGCAACATAGGTCTCATGAGATGCAAGGTCACTCTCCTCCGGCTCGGGAAGAGCTTTTCTATCCAACTTTCCATGAGCCGTAACAGGAATTTTGTCGATTTTTATAAAGCATGACGGGATCATGTAATCGGGCAGGAACTGTGAAAGTT
>CALARM010000884.1 GCA_937888925.1 uncultured Synergistia bacterium
GTAATAGCTATCTTCTCATCTTATTATATACCTGACCATATAAAAACATTTCTCACAGACCGGAGAATATATGCTATGGGTATGAAAGAAGATACTATGGATATACTGAATTTTAATGATATAAAGTAAGCAGCAGATAATTTCTTACCTGCTGCTCATCTTAATCGTGATGCGTAACGCGTGACGGGTATGTTTCACCCTTCACAATTAATATCCTCTGGCAAACTGGAAATGCATCGGGTCATTTGGCAACTGATAGAAACCATGTTTCTGAAATATCTCCGCAATGGCCTTCTGTCCCGCAGTCTGTTTTGACGAGCCCATAGGGTGAGAGCCTGCATTGATGTCCACTGCTATACCCCAAGAATGGGTGCTCAGGGACTTACCGTTTCTTTTGGTTCTGTAGTTATAACATCCGTCATTGGCCTTTATCTCTCCGGAAAGTCCTTTGTCCTTTATTTCCTGAAAGACTGCATTCAATTTTGGAGCAATCTTTTCATTACATTTTACATTTATCATCTTACCGCCGGGGCCTGCAGGCATTTTCACATTGACCTGATTTTTGCCGGCAGGGCCGAACATTTTCTCTATAGCCGCTCTGCCCCGGGGAGGTGTTGTTCCCAGCGTATCGCCGGGGATCTTGCCGGGCTGCTGTGCGCCTGTATCTTTCGCCCCTTCGACTTTAGCACCTGGCGGCAACTGGCCTGCATCAGGTTTTTTAGATTGTTCCGCTGCCTTTACTTCCGACTGTGGACTGGCTTTTTGTCCCTGTTCCTTGAGTGCATCGGGATTTTTCATCAGGGTAAGTTTTCCGTTTACAGTGGGATCAAGAGAATCTTTCTTTGATCCCGTACATATATCTACCCTTGAGAAACCCTTACCGGTAAAAGCTCCACCTGTGTCTACGGCACGAAAATCAATATGTTTGCCATATTTTTTATCTATTTCCGGTATGGTAAAGGAATCCCCGTATTTAACCTGCCCCGATTTATAAAGGTTTTTATCCAGGGCTATAGCCGCAGATTTGGCTTTACCGTCAAGAACATCCTGAAGAGTAGTCAATTTATTACCTTTTTTATCCAGATAACCGCCTTCCATTTTGCTGTTATGCGGATAATAACCTGTACCCTTTGCCGTCCCCATTACCTTTCCGCCTTCTCCGGTGGAAGGTTTTTCCTGTCCTTTCACCTGTTCCGGTGATGTTTTCTGTCCTGTCTCTGTCTGAGATTTTTTTACACTGTCTTTACTGAGTGCCATATTAGCCGCTGTATTTCCGCCTGTTTTCTGACTCTTACCGGCAGAACTGGTTTTACCTGTACTGTGACTCTTACCGGCAGAATTGGTTTTACCTGTGCTATGACTCTTACCGGCACTACCGCTTTTGCCTGTGCTGCGACTCTTACCGGCACTACCGCTTCTGCCTGTACTGCGACTCTTACCGGCATTACCGCTCCTGCCTGCACTGCGACCTGCTCCTGATTTCTTTCCAGAAGCTCCCTTTACTCCGCCGCTCTTTCCATCTGTTCCGAGAACATTACCTAAAAAATTGCCTAATTGTTTGAAAGGATTTTGCATCTCAGAGGCCTTCTGTGATTTATGACTTCTCGTTTTACCTTTCATGGACTTTGAATTACCGGCTTTTGCACTCTTTCCACCGGATACCTTGCCAAGACCGCTTTTTACCCTGGCAGATTTCCCTGCCTTTCCGCCCCCTCCTACTTTAGCAGCGCCTTTCCCGGAAAGACCTTTCATAGAACTGGAACTACTGGACTTAGAAGTACTGGATCTGACTTTTGACATTCATCATCCCTCCTGATTTTTAAACTTTTGCTGAAGTTAATAATGATTATTGAAAATTATGTCTTTAATAAACATAAATTTACTCAAACCTAAATATATAATCACGACAATTCTTTCTGACGTAAAGAACTAATCGGTAAAAATAATTTCTTCCGGATTCTCAAAAGAAATTTCCAGCTGCGCAATTATCTGCGTGGCTTCAAAAGCCATATCAAGTCCGTCATCAAGATGAACGGGATCTTTATCTAAAAAAAACTTCTCCATTTTTTTTAAACCATGTTCATAAATTCTAAATGCATCAAGAGCATTTGTAATTACTGTTTCTAAATATTTATCTTCTACAGTGGAAGGAGATTCTATATCTTCAAAATCTTTTCTGCCTGATACAAGGTTCGAGGTCATCCATTTCAGAGTAGATAAAAATCTTTCTTCGCTTATTTTACCTTCTTTTAACAATTCCACTTCACTTTTAAGTCGCTCAAAATTCGGATTTGTATAATATTCCTCTTCTTCATCCGATATATCATAGTAATTACTGTCGTCAGGTATAGACCCGGAAATTTTTGTTTTCCATGCCGTATCCATTTTTTTTATTTCTTCTTCAAAAAAATCTTCCTCTTCATCTTCATCTTCAGATTCTTCTTCCTGAAGAAGTAACATAGATGTATACAATCTGTTAATTGCCGAAGATGCAAGATCCATTCCTTCCAGAATATGATCACTGTCTCCGTCGGTAAAATATGTATCAATCTCATCAAGGGATTCATTATAAAGTTTAAAAGCCCTGTCTATTCTTACAAGTAACTCTCTTATAACAAAAGAATCATTTTTATATATTTCTTTTATTTCATTGAAAGAAGACATTTCTTCATGAAGTTTTTCCCTTAAATATTCAATTACTTCGCCAAGTTCTTCATCGGCTACAGTTCCTCTGCATACACCTTTCCCAATCTCCATAAGTTCTCTCAATTCAAGAGTTTCATAATCTTCAAGTTCTTCATCTTCCCAGTCAGGAATAGTTTCATCAAAATCTTCTTCATCAAATAACTCTTCCGGCTCTTCTTCATAAATTTTATCTTCCGGAATCTCTATATCAAAAGCATTGCCTATAGCAGAAAAAATATCGTCAATGTCCTCTTTTCTGTCTGTAACACCATTCATATTAAAAGCTTCGCTGAAAGGCTCTACGGCAGTCTTACCGCAGAAAGAACAGAATTTGCTTGTAAGACGTATATCTTTATTACAATAAACACATTTTTTTGTTTCAATCTCGCTGTGAACCAATTAAATTACCCCTTTATATGTTCCATAAACCGGTATTATACCGGAACAGATAAATTCATATCTTTTATAAAGTATTTATATGAGAATCGTAATACGTAACGCGTAACGCGTTACGGGAAAAACAGATTCTCATTCTTCGTTGTGCCCGGACGGTCATGGCCGTTGGTGAGAGGTGAGACGTGAATCCCACTTCTCACTTCTTACTTTTTATATATGTTCTGATACTGAACATAAGCATGTAATAAACATTACTCTCCCGTCACGCATTACGCGTTACACGTGACGAGATCATTATAATATAATCACGACATTTTTATCTGAAGTAAAGAACTAAAAATATCTTCTTTCAGATTTTCAAAAAAATTTACAATCTATAAGGCTCAAATCCGTTCACACCTGATATAGAAACCAGAAACTCATTATTATCTGACCATAGATACTTCATAACGTTTACCGGCCATACCGCTTCCATCGGAGCCGGGTCTGTAAAGTTTTCCCGTCGCCTCATCCACATAAAACCTGTTATTGGAACTGGTATCTTTACCGGCACTGCCATGCCTGGTACCGGGATCATGGAAAGTATAATAAGTTTTACCGTTCTGATCTGTGCCTTTCCCTGTGATAGTCACAAAATGATCGGTAACTTTATCGGCATTATAATTAGAATCTTTATAACTCACACCCACTACAACAGGCTTTCCATTTGAAAGTTGACTGTTGATACGATTTACCCCCTGTCTGGCCTTATCGGAATTTACAGAAATTCTTCCCCTCTTATCTTCACCTGTAGCGATCTGAATTCTGTTGCCTACATCCAGAACTTTTCCGCCTGCTGCCTGAGCCATAGCTTTACTGGCTCTAAAACATGCTTTCTTGCCTGCATCAGGAACATGTTTTCCATCAAACTGACTGTACCATGGGACATTCAATTTGCCTGCTGCAGGGTCTCCGGTAGCTTTCGCTGCTGCCGCAGGGTCTCCGGTAGCTTTCGCTACTGCCGCAGAGTCGCCGGTAGCTTTCGCTGCTGCCGCAGGGTCTCCGGTAGCTTTCGCTGCTGCCGCAGGGTCTCCGGTAGCTTTCGCTGCTGATGCAGGGTCTCCGGTAGCTTTCGCTGCTGATGCAGGGTCGCCAGAAGAATTTCCGACTCCAGTCGGCTTATTCTGTTCAATGGCTTTCACTCCGTCCGGAGAAGTAGCCTTCTGTCCCTGAAGAGCATCAGGATTTTTAATTAAAGTAAGTTTTCCGTTTACAGTGGGATCAAGAGAATCTTTCTTTGAGCCCGTACATATATCTACCCTGGAGAAACCTTTATTAGTAAAAGCTCCTCCCGTATCTACAGCACGAAAATCAATATGTTTACCGTACTTTTTATCCATTTCCGGTATGGTAAAGGAATCACCGTATTTAACCTGACCTGATTTATAAAGGTTTTTATCCAGAGCAATAGCCGCAGATTTGGCTTTACCGTCAAGAACATCCTGAACAGTGGTGAGTTTATTACCTTTTTTATCCAGATAACCGCCTTCCATTTTGCTGTTATGGGGATAATAACCTGTACCCTTTGCCGTCCCCATTACCTTTCCATCCTGGCCGGAAGAAGTCTTTTCCTGTCCTTTAACCTGTTCTGCAGATGGTTTATCCTGTCCTTTTACCTGCCCTGCAGATGGTTTCTGTCCTGTCTCTGATTGAGATTTTTTCACACTGTCTTTACTGCCTGTTTTCTGGCTTCCAGCTGTATTTCTCTGACTCTTACCTGCAGACTGGCTCCTTCCTGTTCTCTGACTCTTACCTGCAGACTGGTTCCTTCCTGTTCTCTGACTCTTTCCTGAGCCGGAACGGCCTGTCGCTTTACTGCCGCCTGATTTCCTGCCGGAAGAGCCTTTTACACCTTCAGTACCTCCCCCTGTTCCGAGAACATTACCTAAAAAATTACCTAACTGCTTGAAAGGATTCTGCATTTCTCCGGATTTTTCCGATTTATGCTTTCCTGTTTTACCCTTCATAGATTTTGAACCGCCGGCTTTCGTACTCTTACCACCGGATACTTTTCCAAGTCCCCCTTTTACTCTCGCAGATTTTCCCGCCTTTCCTCCTCCGCCTGTTTTTGCGGCACCTTTCCCGGAAAGACCTTTTGCAGATCTGGAACTGCTGCTCTTAGAAGTACTTGAGCTGACTTTTGACATTCATCATCCCTCCTGAAATTAAAACTTTTGCTGTAGTTAAAAAATTATACCTGTAAAAAACCTGAATTTAATATATATAAATATACACTCACGACAATTTCACCTTTTGTCAACATCTTCTTTATCAAATATTTCTTCCCCATATTCTTCATTGTCTATATCTTTCGGTATATCTTCTCTCTCAGTTCTACCGCAAAAAAAACAAAATTTACTCGTAAGACATATATCCATCTTGCAATAAATACATTTTTTTGCGTCAATATCCTTCGAAATCAATTAAATTACCTCTTTCAAAAAAATTCCTGTAAAATATATCCTCCTATATAATAAAACTGTTAGATATAGAAAAAAGTTACAATAAAATAATTTTTTTTACAAATTTTTATCAAAAGAGTCCGGCCAGGGGAAGGTAAAGTTTTTTTGCATTAAAATTAGAAAAAATATTTATTCATGTGAATGGTGGAAAAATTTACAAAAAATATTTTTTTAATACTGTCAGAAGGCAATTTCAGAAAAAATATAATAATTATAGACGATCCTTTGATTTCAGAAGATATTTTTTTGCCCTGTATAAATAGGCTTTTATATTATTTTCATCTGTGTTCATTAATGAAGCAATATCTTTATAATTAAGATCTTTTACGAAACGAAGGAACAGAGAAGTTTTATAAGGTTCTTTCAGGGAATTAATTAAAGAATGAACGAACATTTTATCTTCTATAGTTTCTTTATAACCTGCTACACTTATATCTAAATTTATTTCTTCCAGGCTTATTTCATTATTTAAT
The DNA here is from genome assembly GCA_937888925.1 of uncultured Synergistia bacterium. The sequence continues at coordinate 6,056 of CALARM010000884.1, forward strand.
TTAGAATTCTTTGTTCTGTAGTCGTTCACTACATTCGCGGCAATCTTGAATAACCAGGAAGAAAAAGGCGTATTATCAAGAAAAGAATATGAATTCAGATATAACCATAGGCGGAACAAAACATCCTGTAAAAGCTCTTCCGCTGTATCACGGTTCCCCGTAATATTAAAAAAATATTTTAACAGAGGTTTTTTATATGGATTCACGAGGTTTTCAAAAGCCTCAGCATCTCCTTCTTTTAAAATTTTATCTATAATACTTTCTCTGTAAAAATTATTATCAGAAGAATGAGAAAGATATATATCCCTGAGATTTATCTCTCTTGCCTCATATCTTCCGCCCATATGTCTGGAAAGGAATTTTTCGGTAATAGTATAAAATTTAAAACGATTTTCCTCTTTCATGATTTCATGTCCTTCATCAGGAAAAACTATATGTTCTACAGAAATACCTTTACTTTTCATAGTCTGTACAATCCTGTAAGGTTCTGATGACGTAACTCTAGGACTGTTAAGGCCATAGGCAATCAACAGAGGGCTTTTTATCTGTTCGAGTCTGTAAACAGGAGAACGGCTTATTAACATGTCCCTGTCTTTATCAATATCTCCTACTCTTTCGACAATCATTCTGTTTTGATGTTTCCAGAATTTTGGAAGGGACTGAAGAAATGTTATGAGATTACCGGGACATTGTATGGCTATGGCACAGCAAAATATATGAGGAGTAAACACCGCTCCCGCAAGGGCAGCATAACCTCCGTAGCCTTTCCCGTATATGGCAATCCTTGCAGGATCTGCTATCCCATTTTCTATAGCCCACTTAACACCGTCTATAAGGTCATCCTGCATTTTGCCGCCCCATTCTTTATTGCCTGCATTGAGAAATTCCCTGCCATACCCTGTAGA
>CALARM010000885.1 GCA_937888925.1 uncultured Synergistia bacterium
GAAGATACCGATGAACTTACTCTTTATGTCCGTCAGTCCCTTGCAAGTGCAAAAAGATATCAGAATCAAAAAGGAGAGATAGAGGTTTTTTCCCTTGAATCTTCTATTGAAAAAGAACTGTTAAAATCCGTAGAGAGGCACCTTGAAGGAAATATTCTTGTTCTTGATGATAAGTCGGAAGATTTACTTCTTAATGCTATGGAAGATGCAGTGAAATCTTTCTGCGAGAAAGAAAAACTTCCCCTTCTTTTCTGCCATAGAGATCTTCTTATGCCATTAAAACGTCTTATAAGAAAAACCAGATTCCCTCTCCTGAATGTTATATGTTCTGTTGATATACCGTATGGTGCAAAAGTAACGGTAATAGAAACCATATCCATTGCATCGGAAGACTTTCTGGCTTTCAAGAATTTTACGGGAAACAGAAATATATTTTCCTATATAGAAAAGCTTTATAAAGCACGGGAGCCGGAAATAAGAATGGAAGCCCTTAATCTTCTTATGGCCGTTGCAGAAGAGCATAATATAAACAGGGTTTTCGATTATATAGATAAAGCTCTTGAAGATGAAAATGAAAATATACGTATTCATGCAGCACAGGTAATGAGTCAGGTCGTAGATAAGGTAAGAAGTGAATGGTGAGAAGTGAAAAGTGAAAAGGTTAAAACTATTTCTTTTCACTCTTCACTCTTCACTCTTCACCTTTTACTATTTTCTAATTTTAGAAGGTAGTAATTGTATTACTGTCGAATTAGTGTTTATTACAGTGGCTTTGACGGGTAAAAATATAAACAGGTAATATCCTCCCGTCATACCCTATCAACCACAGGGAGGTGAAGGATTTACCATAAAAGGTAAAATCTATTATTTTGTCATCAGTAAAAGAGAAGAAAAAATTTACTATAGAAATTAATTATAGCTGGTGCAAGGGTTGCGGGATCTGTATTCATTACTGCCCGAAACATGTTTATGAAGCAGGTGAACTTGGTAAACCTGATATTAAGAATGAAGATGAATGTATTAACTGCAGGCTCTGTGTCCTGAGATGTCCTGATCTGGCTATTGAAGTATATCCCGGGGAGGTGAAATGACTTGAAAAAAGAAGGAAATTACCAGTTGTTACAGGGTAATGAGGCATGTGTGGAAGGTGCTCTTATGGCGGGAGTGTCTTTCTATGCCGGTTATCCTATTACACCTTCTACAGAGATTGCAGAATCTCTTGCAGCAAGGCTTCCTCTGATAGGAGGAAAATTTATTCAAATGGAAGATGAAATAGGAAGTATTGCAGCAATGCTCGGCGCATCTTTAACAGGTGCCAAATCTATGACTGCTACAAGCGGGCCGGGATTTTCTCTTATGCAGGAGCTTATAGGTTTCTCCTGTATTACTGAAATTCCCTGTGTTATAGTTAATGTTCAGAGACTTGGCCCGAGTACGGGAGGCCCTACGTCACCTGCACAGGGAGATATGATGCAGACTCGCTGGGGAACTCACGGTGATCATAATATAATAGCCCTCTGTCCTACATCTATTGAAGAGACTTTTTACTTTACGATAAAAGCTTTTAATCTATCAGAAGATTATATGGTGCCTGTGATTTTACTTATGGATGAAATCATAGGACATATGAGAGAAAGAATCAGAATACCTGCACCTGAAGAAATAACAATAATAAACAGAAAACAGCCTTCATGTCCTCCTGACGAATATGTTCCGTACAGGGGAGATGAAAAAGGTGCAGCCATACTTGCTAATTTCGGTTCAGGCTATCGCTATCATGTGACAGGACTTACTCATGATGAGACAGGATTTCCTACAAATGACCCGAAAAAAAATGATATACTTATAAGAAGAATAAATGGCAAGATAGAAAATTCCAGGGGCAATCTTATAGATTTTCAACACGATCATGTGGAAGATGCAGAATTAGTAATTTTTGCCTATGGTTCAACTGCAAGATCTGCCCTTCGTACAGCCAGTGAAGCCAGGGAAAAAGGTATGAAAGTCGGAACCTTTATACCTAAAACCATATGGCCTTTTCCTGACGAAGAATTGTTTGAAATATCTGAAAAAGTTAAACATATACTGGTATGTGAGATGAATCTCGGACAACTTGTTTATGAAGTAGAAAGATCTGTAAAAGGAAGAGCTCAAGTTCATTTACTTTCTAAAGCCAGTGGTGAGTTGATAACACCAAAAGAAATAATGAAAAAGCTTGTTGAGGTGTATAATTGATGGTTACAAAATCCGATATAAAAAAATACCTGAGATTAAATAGATTCCCCCATATATGGTGTGCCGGATGTGGTAATGGTATAGTATTAAGGGGTATATTGCAGGCTATAGATGACCTCTCGCTTGACCGGAATAAAGTTGTTATGGTTTCAGGCATAGGATGTTCAAGCAGAATGCCCGGATATGTTGATTTTAATACCCTTCATACCGCTCATGGCAGGGCTATCGCTTTTGCCACAGGTGTCAAACATGCAAATCCTGAATTACATGTAATAGTTGTTACGGGAGATGGTGATTGTGCAGCCATAGGAGGTAATCACCTTATACATGGTGCCAGAAGAAATATAGATATGACTGTAATTACCTTAAATAACAGTATTTACGGTATGACCAGCGGTCAGTATTCTCCTCTTACTCCATACGGTTCTTTTGGTACTACCGCCCCTTACGGTAATATTGAACAGGCTTTTGACCTGTGTGATCTGGTAAGTGGTTCAGGTGCTACATATGTAGCACGTACTACCTCGTATCATGCTGCTCAGATTCCGAAATTTGTATCAGAAGGAATAAAGAACCGCGGTTTTTCATTTATAGAAGTTATATTACACTGTCATACTTATTATGGCAGGAAAAATAAATTGGGTGGCCCTGTGCAGATGCTGGAGTGGCAAAAGGAGCATGCCGTTCCTGTGAGTAAGAAAGGGACTGTTGATATGACCGGAAAATTTTATACAGGTGTAATAAAACATGTAGAAGGCCCTGAATACTGTCAGGCTTATAAAGAATTAATTTCTGCTACGCAAAGGAGGGGAAACGTCAGTGTTAAAAGAACGTTATGAGATTCGTCTGGCCGGTATGGGAGGACAGGGATTAATCCTTGC
>CALARM010000886.1 GCA_937888925.1 uncultured Synergistia bacterium
AAACAACCGCTCCAGACAGGCCTGAAGGTAATAGATGCCCTTGTACCTATAGGAAGAGGACAGAGAGAACTTATAATAGGTGACCGTCAGACAGGTAAAACTGCTATTGCGATTGATACTATTATAAATCAAAAAACGGAAAATGTCATATGTATATATGTTGCAATAGGACAGAAAACGTCTACTGTCGCCCAGGTTATAGATGTTCTTACTCACCATGGAGCTATGGATTATACAATAGTAGTGGTGGCAAATGCAAAAGATCCCGCCTCTTTATTGTATATCGCTCCTTTTGCAGGCTGTGCTATGGGAGAGGAATTCAGAGATAACGGTAAAGATGTACTTATCGTATATGATGATCTTACAAAACATGCCCAGGCCTATAGAGAAATATCACTTCTTCTCAGAAGACCTCCGGGAAGAGAAGCATATCCGGGAGATGTATTTTTCCTTCATTCCAGACTCCTGGAAAGAAGTTCAAAGCTCAGTGATGAAAAGGGAGGAGGCTCTATGACCGCCCTGCCTATCAATGAAACACAGGTAGGTGATGTATCAGCCTATATTCCTACAAATCTTATTTCCATTACAGACGGACAGATAATTCTTTCTACAGATATGTTCTACCAGGGCATACGTCCTGCTATGGATGCAGGCCTTTCCGTATCGAGAGTGGGAGGTTCTGCCCAGATAAAAGCCATGAAAAAGGTTGCAGGTCCGCTGAGACTTGAACTGGCCCAGTATAGAGAACTGGCTGCTTTTTCAAAATTCAGTTCAGATCTTGATAAAGCCACACAGGCACAGCTTACCAGAGGTGAACGTATTCTGGAGTCTCTCAAACAGAGACAGTTCCAGCCCATACCTGTAGAAAAACAGGTAGCTATCATATATGCTGCCGCCAATGGTTATTTGGATGATATTCGTATTACAGACGTAGAACGTTTTGAAAAAGAGTATCTTACTTATATGGAAGAAAAACACAGGGGCCTTCTGAGTAATATAAAAGAAACAGGAGATTTCCCCGATGAGTTGGCCCAGGAATTTGATAAAGTTCTGGAAGAATTTAAAAAGATTTTTGTAAAAAGCGAAGAAGCAGAGTCGTAATGCGTGATGAGTAATGTGTAACGCGAAGATAGTCCAATAATGGCCAGAAGATTTTTGTAAAGAGTGAGTAAAATATGCCTAAAGCGAGAGAAGTAAAAAAGAGAATAAAAGGTGTTGAAAATATCCAGGAAATAACAAGGGCTATGAAGCTTGTTGCAGCAGCAAGGATAAAAAAAGCGGAAAATGCTGTAATGGCCTGCAGACCTTATTCTGAAAAATTAAAATCTATGATGACCAGGGTGTTCAACAGACTTGATGAGGATTTTGCCCATAAATTGATGGTTGAAAGAGATGTGAAGAAAATTGCTATTGTACCTGTTACAGGTGATAAAGGCCTGTGCGGTGCTTTTAATAATAACATTTTCAGGCTTACGGATTCAGTTGTTGCCAGGTATACCGATAAAGAATTTTTATTTATCCCCATAGGTAATAAATCCCATAAATTTTATGGAAAAAGAAATGTTCACATACCTTTTTCCTATCCACACCTTGCAGAGCTTAATTACTCCGGCTGCATGGCAATAGGTGAAATTCTGACAGACATGTTTTTAGCAGGAGATTTTGATGAGCTTTATTTCATATATGGCAAATATATTTCTACAATGAAACAGGAGAACACCTTATTCAAACTTTTACCTGTTTCATTTGGGGCGGAACATATTACAGATAGCGGTGATTTTATTCTGGAACCGTCTCCTGCAGGATTGCTTGATTATATTATTCCTAAATATATATATGTTCAGATTTATCAGATTATTTTAGAATCTATTGCATCGGAATTCGGTGCCAGACTCATGGCTATGACAAATGCAACAGATAATGCAGATGAACTTATAAGGGCTCTTACATTGAAGTTCTACAGAGCCCGTCAGGAAGCTATTACAACAGAAATAATAGAAGTTACGAGCGGTTCTGAATCTATCAAACGATGACAGAGATGAGGGGATTATTGGGATTACCTGGATAGGAAACTTGATATTTTATATGGTTATAAGAAAATATCTTCAGAGTAAATATCGTTACCTCGCGTCACGCGTTACGCGTCACGCGTCACGATAGTTAGGAGTGTCAATTTATGAGTACAGGAAAAATAGTTCAGATTATCGGCCCTGTAGTGGATGTAGAATTCCCGGATGGCCAGCTACCTAAAATATATGATGCCTTACATATTGTCTATCCATCTGATTTTATAGGGACAAAAGGCTCTACAGATTATCTGGTTATAGAGGTACAGAGTGATCTTGGAAACAGTCAGGTTCGATGTCTTGCTATGGGTTCTACAGACGGATTGAAAAGAGGCATGGAAGTTAAAGATACGGGAAACCCCATTATGATACCTGTAGGTAAAGAAACGCTGGGAAGAATGTTCAATGTCTCAGGCGAACCTATTGACGGCAAAGGGCCTGTCGATCCTTCTATTTTAAGATATCCCATACACCGTCCTGCTCCGAGTCTGGAAGAACAGGATGCGTCTGTTAAAATGTTTGAAACAGGCATCAAGGTTATAGATCTTGTAGCACCATATTCCCGTGGCGGTAAAACAGGACTCTTCGGCGGTGCAGGAGTCGGTAAGACAGTGCTTATTCAGGAATTGATAAGTAATGTGGCAACGAAACATGGAGGTTTTTCTGTTTTTGCAGGCGTAGGGGAGAGAACAAGAGAAGGAAATGACCTGTGGCTTGAAATGAATCAATCTGGAGTTATCAATAAAACTGCCCTTGTTTTCGGCCAGATGGATGAACCTCCGGGAGTGAGATTGAGAATAGGACTTGCAGGAGTTACACTGGCCGAATATTTCAGAGATGAAGCAGGGCAGGATGTACTGTTATTTATAGATAATATATTCCGTTTCGTCCTTGCCGGCTCTGAAGTGTCTGCTCTTCTCGGCAGAATGCCGTCAGCCGTCGGATATCAGCCCACTCTTACAACAGAAGTAGGAGCACTTGAGGAAAGAATTACAACTACGAAAAAAGGTTCTATTACATCTGTGCAGGCCATTTATGTTCCTGCCGATGATATAACAGATCCTGCAGTATCTACAACTTTTGCCCATCTTGATGCCACTACTGTCCTTGACAGGGCCATTGTGGAGCAAGGTATTTATCCTGCTGTAGACCCTCTGGCTTCAACATCAAGATTACTGGAACCACGTTTCCTGGGAGATGAACATTATTATGTAGCCCGCCAGGTTCAGGAAATACTTCAGAGATATAAAGATTTACAGGATATTATTGCCATTCTCGGCATGGAAGAACTTTCCGATGATGATAAGATTGCTGTGAACCGTGCAAGAAGAATCCAGAGATTCTTCTCTCAGCCTTTCTCTGTGGCGGAACAGTTTACAGGGTTCAAAGGCAAATATGTGACAAAAGATGAAACAGTAAAAGGTTTCAGGGAAATAGTCAAAGGCCATCTTGATCATCTTCCTGAACAGGCTTTTTATATGGTAGGCAATATAGAGGAAGTACTGGATAAAGC
>CALARM010000887.1 GCA_937888925.1 uncultured Synergistia bacterium
AGTTCCGTTAAATACGAGAACACCTGCTTTAAACTTATCGTAAAGTCTTACAAACCTGGGCATGGAAGGCTTCATAAGCAATGGTTTTGTGCTTACGATCCTCTTATCGCCACAGCCGAAAGAACTGTCTTTTGTCTGAGCCGTTGCCATAATAAGAAAAGTAGTCACATTATCGGGAAGTTTAAATTTAACTGAACCATTGCCGTTATTATCTGTAATCACAGAAGGTTTAAACATGGCAGTGGCTACGAAATTTTCCCTCAGAGTAGAAGGTTTCCCTCCTCCGTCACCTCCGGGATTACCTCCTTTTTGACCGTAATTCTTCTGATCTATAATATATTTCCTTGTTTCCGCAGTTATAACATCAATACCTCTCGTATAATAAAAAGAGTCAAAATAATCAGGTGTTTTGAAACCTGTAAGATTAAGTACCCCGAGGTCTACTGCAGAGACACATATTTCACCTTTTACTCCCTGTCCCTTCTGGTTTTCCATATGAAGATTTACGGTAACTTCATCTCCGGGGACATATTTATCTTTATCAGTATTTACCGTTACTTTAAGCCTCTTATTATCAGGAACAACAGGCATATTAAAATAGCCTATTTTAAAAGACGGTTTACCCAGATCATCACCTGTGTCGGAGAATTTGCTATCTGAGACTCTGCCCTGAAGTAGTATGACAGACACATAAACATTTGGCAGATAATCTTCTTCCACCGGGATTTCCACCGTATCGGCACTGCCTTTAAGGTTTACCCAGAAACTTTTTATTATAAATTCTCTTTCTATTGTTACAAGGGCTCTGGCCTGTTCATAAGGAGATTTGACAAGTATTTTTGCCGTATCTCCCGGCTTATATTCTTTTTTATCAGGCACTAAATCAATCTTATCATCATCATATCTTGCCCATGCAACATAATCTTCACCGCTGACATAAAAGGTTGATTCTGTCACTATATTGTTCTTTCTGCTGTCTGTGCCTGTAGCTCTTATAATGTAAAGTCCGGCTTTATCAGGCTTAAATTCCCCTTCTACACGCTGTCCTTCACTTTTAAGGTCAAAACTTTTAATGACTTCATCCACCTTTTCGGAAACCCAGCCTGTTTCACCGTTCATTCCCACCTTACGTACGGAATTCCACTCTCTTTTTATAATATCTATCTTTACATCCTGGCCTGTTCTGACTGTTCCGTCAGGGGAAAGAACAATCATATTGAAAGTCTGTGTTTCTTTATTTGACATAAACCGTGAAGAAGGTTTTATGCCTATATAATATTCACCCGGGTGGACAAGAACCTGCTTATAGCCCGATACAGACTGGCGACCTGCAGATTCTATCGTTCCCTGAACTGTCAGTATATAAGGCCCCTGGTTTACTTTATCGGTAATCTCAACAGACAGAGGGACTTCACCGTTATCTTTCAGGTTCCCTTCCCCTGAGCCGAGATATTTTTCCTCTCTTTCTTCGGCCATATCATAGAAGTCCCTGGTAAAATCAAAATCTTCATAACCGGAAGGACTGTACCAGGTAGGTTCAAGATAATAAGACCAGTTAACCTTATCACCCTTCATAGGTGCTCCGAAGAGGTACCATCCTTTTACTGTTCCGTTAAATTTATCGCCGAACACATAATAATCACAGTCCGAGTTTACCGTAACTTCATACTGTGCTGCCTGATAATCTTCTACAAGGAAACTTCCGTATCCTGAAATATTTCTATTACCTTTCTCTCCTGAAATATATATGGCATACCTTCCTGAAGAGCCGTCAGACGGAATGGTAAAGGAATGGTCAAAAGAACCGTATTCGGAAAGTTTTAAAGGAGTGTCCACGAGAACTTCATCCCTTGAGCTTGAGATTTTCAGATTTAATTTTTTAAGAGAAGAAACTTCCCATTTACCTTTTATCTTTTCTCTCATAGTTCCTTTAAGATGAACCTCTTCACCGGCTCTGTAAATGCCTTTTTCCGTAAAGACATGGATATTGAAATCGGAAGAGTCATAATAGTAATCATACATATAGAGAGGTACTCTCCAGTTCCTGTAAGAGCTGCTCACACACATATCATCGCCTTTTGAGGCAAAAACCCATATTTCACTATCATCTTCTTTTAATTTCAATTTATTCCATCCGTCAGTCTCTACCATACCCTGACCATCTGTTTTTCCTGTCCATATGATTTTATTATCACTGTTACGAAGTTCAACAAGAGCATCCGGTACAGGTTGGGCAGTGTCAAGGGTATTGACTGAAATAATATTATTTTCGGGAGAGAATTTTGCAGTTATTCCGAGATTTGTAACCTGGAGAAAGGCTTTCTGAAATCTGCTGTCATAATTCAGAGTTTCCAGAGCGTCCAGTTGAAGGAAAACAAAACCATATTTTTTGTCTCCCAGAAGTTCATCCATATCAACAGGCTGCCACCACGATTGATTCTTCTTTAAATTCAACTTCCATTCTCTGTCAATTTTATAAAAATTTTCTCCGGGATTATATTTTGCATCATAGTTAAAAGCATGTCCCTGAAATAAAGGGATAATCTGATCCTTTGAAAGAGAAGCAAGCTTCAGATTTACCTTATCGAGATTCATAAAAGATACGGGAAAAGTTCTGGAAGAATTTGCTTCTACTGTTCCAACACCGTTTTCAATATAGCATGAAGGAGAATAATCTGATGTTTTAAATGAAAAACTCACATCCTGCCCCAGGGTATTTCCGAGAATATCTTTTATATTCTTTGAAATCTTCACTGTATATTTCGTCTGTGCCAGTAAAGGGACATAAAGACAGAGAGTCTGATTCTGGCCGTATTGTTTGTAATATTCAGGTATTTTTATATCGGGAGTAAATTTTATATTATCGATTACTTCTCCGTAATCTACAGGATTTGTAAAAGTCAGGTCTATAGAGCTTTCAGGGCTGTGTTCCCCGGAGGTGTCGGCATCGGACATACCGGAAAATTTAAATACATTTTCACTGTTAAATGTTATGGAATTATCTTCCGAAAGACCGAGGTCACCTGTTTTACCGGGTAAATTCTTTTTTAACGTAAGAATATAAGCTTTTCCGGGAGATAATAATTCAGAAGGTTTTATAACAATTACATTATTCGGATCCCATTCTTCCGTATCTTTATCTTTTTCAAACTGTCTATCCACTTTAACGGGAATAATTTTCTTATCACATGATAACTCAATAAAATCAGCAGCCTTTGCCGGGTCCATCGGTTGATTGAAGAGCAGATATATAGAACCTTTAAGAGCCAGCAGTCTGCTATAAAAATAATCGGCAGGTTTTGAAGAAACAATGGCAGGTCTGACTGTTTCAAATGACCATTTATAATCTTTATCAAGAACTGCACCTGTTAAAGCTTTAAACCCTTTCGGAACCGTGACATGGTACAATGTGCCGAAGGGTAGTGGATTATCAGGAATAAATTTCAGTGTTGCAGTCCCCATCCATCTGTATTTACCCGACAGAGGAGGCTCAAAAGTTAAAAGCCCTTCCGGTTCATCTTCAGGAAGGGTAGTGAGAGGAACCATAGCCTGATTAAAACTGACTGTTATGGCATCAAG
>CALARM010000888.1 GCA_937888925.1 uncultured Synergistia bacterium
GTATGGGATAATCCTCTTTAAAAGGCACAAGATCCCTGTCAAGAATGGGCAGTTCGTCCAGATTTTCTATGAAAGGTCTGTCAGGATTATGCTTGATTTCATTGCCATCTCTATAGGTTATCCCTTTTATATCTTCCAGGGTGCCTTTATCATGATAATAATAATCCATGAGTTCTTCCATAGTATATTCCCCTTCATACCTTACCACTATGTCCGCTTTCCCCTCTTCAAGTAAAAGAGCAGGCCTTATTGTGGCAAGAGGCCCTCCGAAGACTACAATTATTTTCGGGAAATTCTCTTTTATAAAATCCGTTAAAGCCTGAACCCTGGAGATATTATCCATAGTGGTATAAAAACCTGTTACCCTGACTCTTTCCCAGGATATAAGCCTTTTAAGTTCGTCCGTATCGGGATAACAGTCAAAAAAGGTCTGAACATTATAACCCTTTTCCTTCAGGAACGTCCCTATAGACAAAATACCTATTTGAATGCTTTTCGTCTGTCTGAAGGGGCTTACTCCGTTGCCAAATTCTATATAAAAAAGAAAAATTTTATCTCTTTTTTTATTCCACATATTTTACATATCACTTCCTGTATCTTTTATAGAGGTATTTTCCCGGTCTATCCACCAGTGTAAATCATCTTCTTTACAGAAATTCTCATATTCTTCATAAGCTTTTTCCAGTTCTTCCTTTTGTTTCTGTTTTTGAAGAATATCAGAAGATCCGGGAAATGAAATTTCAGGCATAAACCTTACCACCTCCAGTTATTAAGTTATGGTAACACAGACAGGAAGTAAAAACAATTCATATGTAAAAAATAATTTTCCCGGTTGACTTCTTACTAATGAGCCATTAAAATTAAACAAAACTCCTCTTAAAGAAAGGTAATGTTTACAATGAAAAAGATCAATATTTTATTAATGGTCATTATTCTTATCTCTACCGCTCTTATGGCCGGGGCTTCGGAAAAAGATTCTCATATAGACTGGAATGGCGTATTCTCCGATCAGACATCACTCTATATGTCTCCCGCAGAACCAGGTATTAAAGATGACATAACCCTTACCCTGCGAAGTTACAAAAATGATTTAACGTCATGCCGCATAAGATATTTCGACACGGAAGAACATTTTGCAGATATGACATTGACAAAAAAATCAGACACCTATGATTACTGGGCAGGGAAAATACCGGCAGGGGCGGAGAGAAAAACCTACAGATTTGAACTCTTTGACGGTAATACAAAAGGATATTATACAGCCATCGGGAAAATGGAAGAACCTGTTTATGACAGGGATTTCATCTTAATCCCCGGCTTTAAAACACCTGACTGGATGAAACATGCCGTAGTGTACCAGATATTTCCCGACAGATTTTTTGACGGAAACCCTGAAAACAATGTAAAAAAAGGAGAATATATCTATCTGGGAGCAGAGGCCTATACCCATAAAAACTGGACAGATCTCCCGGATAACCCTACAAAATGTGCCGATTTCTTCGGAGGCGATCTTCAGGGCATAAAAGCAAAACTGCCCTATCTGAAAGATCTCGGCATAACTGCAATATATTTAAATCCCATATTTCTGTCTCCGAGCAATCATAAGTATGACACACAGGATTACAGAGAAGTAGATCCTCATTTCGGAGGAAATGATGCCCTCAGAGACCTGGTAACGGAAGCACATAAAGAAGACATAAAAATAATCCTTGACGGAGTCTTCAATCATACAGGGTCAAAACATAAATGGTTTGATAAAGAACATATTTATAGCACCGAGGGGGCTTATGAAAGTAAAGAAAGTCCATGGTATGATTTCTATACCTTCCGTGAATGGCCTGATAATTATATAGCCTGGTGGGGTTTTAATACACTGCCAAAATTAAATTACGGAAGTGCTGCATTAAGAGAAGAAATCTTCGGAGGAGAAAATTCCATAGCAAGAATGTGGATAAAGGATTTTCACATAGACGGATGGAGGCTTGATGTTCCCAATGAAGCAGGTGTAAACGGAAGAACGGATGAACATGGCCTGTGGAAAGAATTCAGAAAAAGAGTAAAAGATGCAAATCCTGAAGCCTATATTACAGGTGAAATATGGGGTAATGCCTCTGTATGGCTTAACGGCACGGAATTCGACAGTGTAATGAATTATAACGGCCACATGGAACCCATGTGGATCTGGCTCGGAGGGATTGACCATAACGGCTACGGGACATCGATGAATATAAGCCAGTTAGATGAATATCTTACATATACAAGAGCAGATTATTATCTTCCCTGTGTTCAGACAGGACTCAATCTGTTAGACAGCCACGATACAAGGAGGTTTATAAATATCCTTAAAGGAGACACAGGGAAACAGAGAGTCGGCGTAATATTTCAGATGACCTACATGGGAGCTCCTACCGTATACTACGGAGATGAAACAGGAACAGACGGAGATAAAGATCCTGACTGCAGAAGAGCCTTTAACTGGGATGAAACAAAATGGAACAAAGATTTAAGAGATTTATACAAAAAATTGATCTCTGTAAGAAACAGTTACAAAGCTCTCAGAACAGGGTCATTTGAAACTATATATAAAAATAATGAGAAAAATATTTATGCTTTCGCCAGATATGACGAAAAAGATAAATTCATGGTAGTACTGAACGGCAGTAAAGAAAAGCACACTATCACTATTCCTGTATTCAATCTGGAGGTGTCTTCCGATACTGTGGCCCATGATCTGCTCCATGACAGGACATATGACATCAGTTCAGGGGAAATAAAAGTGGATATAAACCCGACAGACGGACTCGTACTGTTATTTGAGAAAAATTCTCATAAATGAAAAACCAAGAAGAATTCAACATAGAAATAGCTGAATTTTGCAAAAATTACAATTTCTATGTTTCACCGGATAAAAACAGGCTCTTCTGCCGCTTTTATGGTTCTA
>CALARM010000889.1 GCA_937888925.1 uncultured Synergistia bacterium
AGATATCCACTCGTGACTGGAGTTCAGACGTGTGCTCTTCCGATCTTTTATCGCCTTCTCAAGCCTGGAAATAGCATCATCATAAAGTCCTTTTTTTATGAGACCTTCCGCTTCATTTACAATCTTCTGGACTTCAGGCGAAGTCTGAGCTTTTGTAAGATAAAAGCCTGAGAAAGATATTATCAGTAATATAAAAACAGTTATTTTAATAAATTTCATAATTTTCATGACCCGTGATGGTTGGTTTCGTAATGCGTGACCCGTGACGCGTAAAATTCACCACTCACCACTCACCTCTCACTAATTTATTTACTATAAAGCAAATTTATGATATATATATAATAATATAACAGCGTTAGAAAAAAGTCGATAAGTTTTTATAAAAAATTCGGAATATACAGGATTAACCTTATACGGAGGTTCTAAAGAATGAAAATTATTCTTATAGATGATGATGAAAAACTTCTAAACCTTCTGGATGAATATCTTTCAACAAATGAAATGGAAATTTACAAAGCAAATTCAGGCATTAAAGGTCTTGAGATGATTAAAAAAGAAAAATTCGATATTGCAGTTCTGGATGTTATGATGCCGGGTCTTGACGGTATTGAGACTTTAAAGGAAATAATGAAGTCTCACAGTTATCTCCCTGTTATTATGCTGACGGCAAGAGGTGATGAAGCGGACAGGATAGTAGGTCTGGAAGTGGGAGCAGATGATTATATGGTAAAACCTTTCAGTCCCAGAGAATTACTGGCAAGAATAAAGGCTGTTACAAGAAGGAATAAAAAAGTTAATAGAGACAAAGAAATTACACATGATTTAATAGAACTGGATATAAATAAAAGAGAAGCCATATTCAACGGAAAGCCTGTGGAATTAACAGGCGCAGAATTCGACATACTCACTATTCTGGTTCAAAATAAAGGTATTGTCCTATCAAGAGACAGAATAATGGACCTTGCAAGAGGCAAAGATTTTATGGCTTTTGATCGTTCTATAGATGTACATATAAGCCACTTAAGGCAGAAGCTTGAAAAAGATCCGAAAAATCCTGAAATTATAAAAACTATCTGGGGTATAGGTTATCTTTACAGCGGAGAATAAATATGAAAATCTCACGTTTATATATAAAACTCTACTTTTATTTTCTGGCTGTATTACTCATTATACTCGTAATAATTCCTGTTATATTTTTCTTTTCCGTAGAAAAACCTCATAAAAATCTCTTTGAAAAAAGGATGTTTCTTTTTACTTCCATAGTGGCAGATTCCCTGTTTGAAAAAGATTTAAAGAAAGCGGTCAATCATATGGCAGAAGAAACAAAATCAGAGATAACAATTTATGACCCTCATGGTAAAGTAATGATAAGTTCATCGGAGAAAACAGAAAATCTGACGGAAGAATTGATGAAAAAAGTAGAAAAACGTGGTTTTTACAGAGAAATATCCGGAAAAAAGAAGGGAATTTTTTTTCTTACTGCTGTTAAGAAACCTGACGGTCATTATATATCAATTTATGCAGAAGGAGATGATGACAGGAGACATCATTTTTTCCTGTGGGTTATTTCTTTATGTATCTTAATTTCTCTGTTAATATATCCCATGGCAATGCATATAACAAGACCCCTTGAAAGAATAACGGAAAAGGCAATAAAATTCTCCAGGGGAGATTTCAGCGTTTTTGAAGGACATAATAAAAAACAGAATGGAGACGAAATTGCAAGACTCGATAATGCTTTCAACCACATGGCACAGGAGCTTATAGCCATGATAGAAACAAAAAAAGAACTTATGTCCGACATATCTCATGAACTGGGCTCCCCTCTCGCAAGAATGAAGGTTGCCCTGGAAATCATACAGGATAAAATAGAAAAAAATAAAATTCCTTCTATGGAAAATATAAAAAATCTATCCGATGATATAGATGAAATGACGGTTCTGGTAAAAGAATTGCTTGAATTCTCAAAGATGGATCTGAAAAATTATACATTGAACTTAAAACCTGTAAACATAGAAGAAATGGTTTCCATTTCCATGAAAAATTTCGAGAACCTGGCCTCTAAAAGAAATATCACAATGGAACTAAAAAAAGAAGGAGAAAACCATGAAATATCGGGAGATAGCGAAAAAATAAGCAGGGTTATTACAAATCTACTGTCAAATGCCATTAAATATTCTCCTGAGAGTGGTAAAATCACAGTAATCCTGAAAGGTGAAAAGGAATTTTATTCTCTTTCCGTAATAGATGAAGGGCCCGGCATAGGAGAAGAAAACAGTGAAAAAATATTCGAACCTTTTTTCAGAGAAGACCCGTCGAGAACAAGAGAAACAGGAGGAACAGGACTGGGCCTTGCTATTGCTAAAAAGATAGTGGATCTGCACAGGGGAAAAATATGGGTGGAAAACCCGGGGAAAGAAGGAGCAATTATAACATTTATCGTGACCCGTGACGCGTAAGGGGAGAAAATCTGCAATACTCAGAATAATTTTCAAATTTCAAAAAAAATTATTATAAATACTATAAAATTAAAAAGGATTTTTCCATATTTGTAGAATAAAAAAATATATATGACGGGTACCAGGAGGAATTTATGGATAAGAAAAAAAAGAAAAAACTTATACTAATAGTAGATGATGACGAACATATAAACAAGGTTTTAAAACTCACCCTTGAAACCGAAGGTTATGATGTTATGTCTGCCATGAGTGCGGAAGAAGCTTTCGGTTATATTGCCTTTAGAAAACCTGATTTAATTATCTGTGATATAATGATGCCGGAAAAAGACGGTCATGCCTTTCTGAAAGAATTGAGAGAAAACCCTGAAAATAGCGATATAATAGTTATAATGCTTACTGCTCTGAGTGATTTTGAGAATATAAGAAAAACTGTTTCTGCAGGGGTTTATGATTATCTGACAAAACCAATAGAAGCTCCCAAGTTAATAGGTATTGTGAGAAACGCCTTCAATGAATTCTACCAGTGGTGATTGTAGAGACGCCCCAATGGGGCGTCTCTACCCGTCAAAAAACTAATTTTCACCTAATTTGCCTGACATATAGGCCTGTATCTCTGACAATATAGTAGATCTCCAGTAATAACCGAGTGCTTCAATCTGTTCTTCAGAATTTCCCTGTCTTAAAAGAGATGCATTTTCATAATAACATATTGGCAGAACAGAATTTTCTTCTCCATTAAGCTGTATAAGAGACAGAGCCCTTTTATCCGCAAAGTTCAACATATTTGCAAGAGCTCTTTCGTTCTTTATAGATACAACCTGTGTATAGTTTTTATCAAACTGGGGATCAAGGGAATAAAATTTTGCTATTAACTGTGCAGATAATGTATAGGTAGACGAAGCTTCTCCTATAATCATAGGGGCAGATTCAGCCGTTTCCGAAAATTCCTTTTTCATTAATTCAACACCATAGGTACTTGCAAATGCCATCATATATCTGTTATCAAGCTTCATAAAATTATATTTCATAACATCCGAATGGACACCTGCAGATTTTGCATATTCATCTACAATAGTGCTTTCAAAATAAGACATATTTGCCTTTGCCGCTCCTGCCATTATTTCTCCCAGTTTTACAAGGTCATCATTATTTACAGTGGCAGGGCTTCCGAAATCTTTGGCAATATCGAGACAATCCTTTGCAATGGTAAGTAAAGCGCTGGCACAGCAATAATAATACCCTACATAATACAGTTCTTCCATAAGCTGAGATTCGTCATAAGAACTGATATTTTTCTGTATTGTACTGATTTTATCATCTGCAAGCAGAATGAATCCTTCTGCCATTGTGAGTTTACTGTAGGCTTCGAATAATGCCACATAATCACTGGTAGATTCAACATCTTCTGCTTTAAGATTATCCATAGCCGCACTTAACTCGGTTTTAACAGATTCCTTGCTTTCAAGATAGGATATGGCACCGTCAAAACCGCTGTTCTGATAGCGCTGTATCATATTCATGGCAAGCACTATGGCATCCATTTGAACTGTAGCGCCTGTTGCCCTGTCATAGGCTACACTGGCCATACCCTGTGAAAGGGCATTATCGGCTTTCTGAGCCAGCTGATCAACCATACCGGCAAAACCGCTGAAATAGGTCTGATAGTCTTTAGGAAAAGATTTATACTCACCTTTTAACTTTTTGTATCTGCTGTACCATTCCTTTGCTCTTCCTTTAAATCTGTCGAAGGCTTTTGACGGCAGTTGAGGAGGCGTATCGGAAACTTCCATTTGAGGGAGACTGTCTCCTGTAAGAAGTTTATATGCTTCATATACATTGGAAACTTCCTTTACTTCCAGACCGAGTTTCTTCCCTTTCTCTATTACATCGACAGATGCTTTTGT
>CALARM010000890.1 GCA_937888925.1 uncultured Synergistia bacterium
GATGACCGAAACCGCGGGAACCTGAATGAATCATCACTGTTACACAGCCGGGGAAAATACTGAATATATCTGCAGCTTCCTTATAATATACTTCTTCTACCATCTGCACTTCCAGGAAATGGTTGCCTGAACCGAGTGTTCCAAGCTGATCATGACCGCGCTTTATTGCTTTATTGCTTACTTTATCAGGATCTGCTCCTTCCATGGCCCCCTGTGCTTCTGTAAGGAGAAGATCATCTTTTGTTCCATAGCCCTGTGATACTGCCCATCTGGCACCTTTTGTCATTACCTGCTCTATGTCTTTTTCATTCAGCTTGATTTTCCCGCCCTTCCCCACTCCTGTAGGGATGTTATTAAAGAGTGCTTCTACCAGTTCTACAATACGTGGTTTTACATCCTCTGCCGTAAGCTCTGTTTTTAAGAGCCTCACTCCGCAGTTTATATCAAATCCTATACCTCCAGGCGATATAACTCCATGTCTTACATCTGTTGCAGCTACTCCGCCTATCGGGAAACCATATCCCCAGTGTATATCGGGCATGGCAAGGGAATTTTTTACTATTCCCGGAAGAAATGCTACATTTGCTACCTGTTCGGGAGCCTGATCGGATAAAATATCATCTAACATAGATTTCTGAGCATATATAATACCGGGAACTTTCATACCTTCTTTATAGTTTTCTCTTATCATCCATCTGTAATTGTCTATTTTTTCAAGCCTGCCCTTCCATTTCTCTTCCATTAAATATCACTCCTTTTAGTGAAATTTATACGTCAAATATGACCTGACATGTCCATATCCCGTCATTCTGTTCCACTTTCAATCCATGGTAAGTTGCAGCTTTAAGGCATGATTTAAAGGTATGTTTTTCTCTGTTCATTTTCTCGCCCATTACTCTGCCTTTCAATACAGGAGGTTCCAGTGTATTTATTTCGAATTTTACAAGAAAAACATGTTCCGTGTCCTGTATGAATATAAGTTCATTAAGCCATGCTACAAGTAATTCTTCAACTTCATCTCTGGAAATTTCTATATTGAATTCTTCTTCTGGATTAACTGACCGTGGATCTGTAGAGAGACAGGAAAAAGCCTGTGAAGCATTGAAGAATAAATCTGAGAGAGACGTTCCTGTAGCTCTTATGCCCTGATCTGCCGTATGTTCAAAGATTTCAAAATTCATAACAATAACTCCTGTACAAAAGTAAATAATACGGTTACAGCGAACGATGGAGATAATTCACACGTCACGCCTTACCCGTCACCCGTCACAATTTATTATTATATTATCATAAAAGATATTATTAAGAAAGACTTGAATAATAATTAATTATATTTTATGATAGGGTTATATTATGGAAGCAGATCTGTAAAAAATTATGAAAGGAGAAGTATCATGAATAAGAAAATTGTAGTGTCTTTTTTTGTATTAATTGCATCACTGGTTTTATTAGCCTCTCTGGCAGACGCCCAGATACCTTCTTCCGGTAATCCTGTAGTCCTTAATAAGGAAAGGTATGTATTTGAAAAGGGAAAGGATTTATATTTTTCCTTTATTGTTCCCTCTGAATGGACCGTTGATGAAAGCGGTGAAGCAGGAGCACCTCTTTTTTTATATGGTCCGAAAGACGGGGATTTTACAATTAATATCAATGCTACAATACAGCAGGTAGGGAATATGCCTTTTAAGGATTATGTTATTCAGGCCTTCAGTTCCAAGCCCGATGTGGTAAAAGATATGACAATAGTATCTGAAGATAATCTGGTCATAGATGGCCATCAGGCCTATCAGGCAGTAATAGATTATACATTCAATATTGACGGGAACACACTTTCTACAAGAACCATGCAGACACTTATAATAGACAGGGGGTATGGATATATATTTACCGGTTCTGCAACAAAGGATACCTTCGGAAAATATAAGCAAATTTTTAAGGATTTTACAGACAGTATTAAGTTTAAGTAATTATATGATAGGCGTAACGCGTCACGCGACGCGTGACGCGTTACCTTTCCCTTCACCTGTTTATGGCGCTGTATAATATATTCCCTGTTGCAGTTCTGTCCCTTCACCATTTATTGTTCTGAATTTTACCGGCAAAGTCTGTCTTGTATAGCCATCAGCTGCTTTATATACGCCGAAATGAAGATGAGGAGCAGTAGAATAGCCTGTACTTCCTGCCAATCCTATAAGATCACCTGCTTTCACTTCCTGTCCCGGCACGACATAAACTCCATTTTTCTTGAAATGAAAATACTCGGCTATTGTTCCATCATAATGTCTTATTAAAATATAATTTGCGTAACCCAGATATTTTTTATCATTTCCCCCTTTAGAATACATGGCTCTTGTGGCTATTACTGTGCCTCCACGTGCTGCATATACGCCCGTTCCTTCAGGCATTCCCCAGTCCAGACAATAGGCTTCTTCCCCGAAATGGCTGAATGTTCCGTTATATCCCTGTGTTAAATAATAGGAACTGCCGGAAGAATATGGCAGAGAATACATATAACTGTCGTCATGGACTGCATATAAAGAGCCGGGAATATATGAATATTTATATTTATATTTCCATATATCGCCTGTATCTATCATATAAAGAGTAAAGGCGTTTATCTTTTCTCCTGGAGCGATTGTTTCTGTGTAAGGAAGGTTTGTATTGCCTTCTAAATTATTAAAAACAGTGAATTCTAATGTAATAGTAATATCATAGGCAGTCTTATTTTCAATATAAAAATCAATAGACGTATTATTGTTTTTTGTCGTTATTTCCAGAGATGTATCTTTTTTTATAACATCCTCTGCCATTATGGCAGGATTTTTGCTATAACATGTAAGTAATAAAATGATTGCTGTAATATAAATGATAATCTTATTTCTCATACAAATAACCTTTCTGTAAATTCTTCTTGTATATTAACGAGAAATATATTATCATAACCTTTATGGTCTATCAATGATAATTTTTATATAAAAGGAGTATAGATTATGAAAATTTTTATCGCCCTCTTCCTGGTTGTTTTATTTACAGGTATCCTTCAGGCACAGGAAGTAACAGAAATAAAACCGGAACAGTTTCAGGAAGTCATGAATGAATTTGTAAATCGTTATAATGATCGGGAATATGATAAAATGGTAGTGAGTTTTTCTCCTGAAATGTTAGAGGAATTACCACTGGAAAAAGCAGTAGATTTATTTGACAGTATGTTTGACAATTACGGACCTATTTTAAAAGTAGATCCACCTGTTTTCAAAGAAGGTAATCAGGCGATATTTGGTGTGCGTCTGGACAAAGGAATGTTAAATATTAATCTTGTTATTACGAAAGACAATAAAATTTTTGCCATTCAGATTATGCCTTATATTCCGGATATACCTGTTCCTGAAAGAAATAAAGTAGAACTTTCTTTACCTTTCAAAGGGGAATGGTTTGTCCTCTGGGGCGGAGATACGAAAGCATTGAACAGGTATAACAGTGATCCTACAATGAAATTCTGCTTTGATTTTATTTTAATAGATGGTAATAAAAAGACTCATAAGGATATAGGAGATAAAAATGAAGATTATTATGCCTATGGTCAGGAGGTTTTTTCACCGGCAGACGGTACTGTTACCGATGTGATAGACGGTGTCAGAGATAATATACCCGGCATAAACAACCTTTATTCAAAACTCGGTAATGCTGTATATATTCAACATTCCGATTATGAAGTTTCAATTTTAGCCCATCTTAAGCCGGGAAGTATAAAAGTTCGTCCGGGAGATAAAGTGAAAAGGGGAGATCCTGTAGGCCTGTGCGGAAATTCCGGTGATTCTATTCTGCCACATATTCAGTATAACCTTCAGAACAGCTCTATTATGCAGTATGCCACAGGAATTAAATGTTATTTTAAAAAATTGATGATTAAAAAAGGTGGCGACATGGAAGAAAAATTGGACTATTCCCCTACTCAGGGGGATACGGTGAGTCCTGAGTAAGAGAATTTATTACTATGGTAGAACAATTTATAGAAAAAATGCCGAAAATAGAACTTCATGTACATCTGGAAGGAGCCATTCCTCTGGAGATTTTATTTGAATTTATAAAAAAAGATAGAACTGAAACATCAATTAAAAACATCTGCGATCTAAAGGAAAAATTTCTTTATAAAGATTTTGAGCATTTTATTCAAATATGGGGATGGAAAAACAGATTCATTAAATCTGAGAAAGATTTTGAAGTTATAATCTATGAAGTGTTGAAACGTATGAGCGGGGAACATATAATATATGCAGAAATTTTTTACTCTCCAGGTGATTTTGTTGTAAGGCAGGGGTTATGCAGCCAATCTATAACGGAATATTTAATTGCCGGTAAAGAAAGAGCCTTTAATGATTTTAATATTCAATGTAATCTTATTGTAGATCTTGTAAGGGATCACGGGCCGGATGTCGGTATGGAGAGATTAAAAGAAGTTACTCCTTATATAGGTAAAGGACTTATAGGTATTGGACTTGGCGGCAGTGAACAATATTACCCTGCAGGCCTTTATAAAGATGTTTACAGTAAGGCAAAAGATCTTGGTTTTCGGCTTACTGCTCATGCCGGTGAAGCTGCAGGGCCAGAGTCTATATGGGATGCTCTGGAGAATTTATCTGTTGAAAGAATAGGTCATGGAGCAAGAGCTTATGAAGATAGTAAACTGGTTTCTTTTCTTAAAGAAAAACAGATTCCTCTGGAACTCTGTCCGATAAGTAATATAAGAACCGGTGTTTTCAAGTCTATAGAAACTCATCCTGTAATAAAATATTTCCGGGAAGGTCTTATGGTAACAGTTAATTCCGACGACCCTGTTATGTTCAATACGTCTGTTACACAGGAATATCTTTTACTTGCCAGGCATTTCGATTTAACGATAAATGATTTGAAACAGCTGAGTCTCAACAGCATCAATTCATCTTTTATGAATGATAGTAGTAAAAAATTAATGAAAGACACTTTTGAAAGGAAATGGAAAGATATAGAAGGTGTAACGGATAAAATGGGATAATTATACTTATATTTTTAATGAAAGAGGTGCAGATAAATATGTTGCGAAAATTATTGATACCTTTAATAATGTTAATTATATGTTCATCTGTAGCATGGAGTCTTCCTGAAAATGAAGAAAATTTAAAAGAAGATGAACTGGCAGGTATTACCCTGGGATTTTCTTTTGAACAGGTAAAGAGAATTCTCGGTGAACCGCAGTTTATATCGGAGCTGGATACTGATAAACCCGATGTAAAGCAGGTGGTATGGGAATATAAAAGCAAAGGTGTAAAGATTTTGTTTGGCACCGGACAGGCAGAAGTTATAATCCTGGAAAAACCATGTAATATTCCTACCCCCAGAGGTTTATTGATAGGAGATAACTGGAGAAAATCCCTTGAACTTTACCGCTATTGCAGTGCCTATGTACAGAATATGGGTTATCAGATAGGTATAGTATTTACTCTTGAAGAAGACCTGAAACTTTCCATAGCAATACCATCTGACAGTGAAGAAATTATGACCATAAGTCTCTGGAGAGA
>CALARM010000891.1 GCA_937888925.1 uncultured Synergistia bacterium
AAAAAAAATATATAATGACAGACAGGAATTATACAAAAAAAACGATTTTGAAATCGATGCTGATAAAGAATTACCTGAAGTAATGAAAAGACTTACGGAGATTCTGGAGATTTTAATTCACCACTCACTAAATTATCCATTACAAGAAAAGCATTTCTTCTGAGTGCGTCAAAATCTACAAATCCTGCAGAAATCTGATTACCTTTATAGATGTGCCTGAATTCTTCTTCAGAAAGTTTTAGAAAGGGAAGAAGAGGAATCTTAAAACCGATAAATCCCCAGGGAGAAACTTCTTTCACAGGTATTATGGTTTTATTCTGAGGGCATAGATCCTGGCAGGTAGAACACCCGTATAATCGTCTTCCCCAGAGTTTTTTATAATATTCCGGTATAATTTCTTTCTTTCTCCCGCTTATATATTGGAAACATCTTTTCCTGTCAATAATATAAGGTTTTATGATTGCTCCTGCAGGGCAGTTTTCCATACAAATATTACAGGATGCGCATTTATTTTGCTCCGAAGGTTTATCGGCAGGTAATTCTATATCTGTAATAATACCTCCAAGAATTATTCTTGAACCATATTCTTCCGTATAAACAACAGAGTTTTTACCGTAAAAGCCGATACCTGCTCTTACGGCAAGAGGTTTTTCTGCAAGTGGGCCATTGACGAATATTTTAAAATTTCCATTGGTATATGTTTTTATAACTTTTACAATTTTCTGAAGTTTTTTTCTCAGGAATTTATAGTTATTTCTTACAGTATAAAGGGCAATTTCACCATATGGTTCAGAAGGAATCTGATTGTATTCTTCATAATAACAGAGTGCTGTCATTATGATTGATTTGCCTTCAGGCATAAAAGAGACGGGAGAACAGAAAGAATCTATCTTTTCTTCATTCCATCTTTCATCTTCCTGTATATATCCTTCCTTTAAAAAAGTCTTAATTTTTTCTTTTTCTTCAGAAAGATCTTCAGCAGTAGTTATACCTGCTTTTATACCAAGATTATAAGCTTCTTTTTTTATTCTCTCACAGATTGTTTCCATATTTTGTCATGTATTATATCTAAATATTTCGACAAAATAAAGGTTTTTTTATATAAAAATAGAATTTTATATAAGGAATAATTTTGATGACCTGAGCATAAGCCTGTATAGTGAAGTTCACAGTAAATTACAGATAATCCTCGCGTAACGCGTGACAAGTCACGCAACACGATAACTAAAAAGGAGTAATATTATGAGGCGTTGTTTCAAATGTGGTACGGAAAATACTGATGATGTATATCTCTGTGTTAAATGCAGTTTCAAATTACCGAAGTTAGATGAAAATATATCACCTCAGACAAATATTCCAAAATCTGCACGGCTATCGAAAATTCTGGAAATAAGCAACAATTATATAGAAGGAGAAATATCTCCTGAAACAATGGTGGAAGAATTAGAACAGCAGAAAATATCTTTCAGACAGGTTCTTATGAGATTTCGCAAGATGAATCTGCCAAAACCGTTGCAGGAAGAATTCAAAGAACAGATTGATCTTGGTATTGAAGGAATGAGTTTATTTGTCGAAGCTATGGAAACCATTCAATCCACTGCTCCTCCTCCGAAAGATGAGCCTGATGATGAACCTTTTGAACTGGATGGCGACAGTAAGAAAAAAGTTTTAAAAGCTATGGAAAAAACGAAACAGGCAAATGAAATACTGAATGAATGTTATGAGAAGTCCTGTGAAAGTATGAGACAGGTTCAGGAAGAAGCCATGATTTACGAAGATCAGCTCGGGAATATACTTCCTGAAGAAGAGGAAGAACAGGAAGAACAGGGATAATATTTTCTATAAATCTGGATTTACGAAGGTGTCATGTATCTCTTTCAGATTAAGCCTGTAAGCTCTTCCTGCTTCAAAATTTACTTTATCCTGAAAAGAAGTATCTTTAAAATTAACGGTATAAATATATTCTCCAGGTTTAAAATGTTCTGACAGAGATTTTCGAGACAGAATCGATATATTCCGGACATAATTACCTTTAAAATCTAAAGAAAGATTACTGGCTGTTTCGTTAATAAATTCAACAATGATATAAGGTTTTATTTCATCCCTGCTGACAGTATTGACATCAAAATTTAAGAAACTGTTCTTTGCAGAATTAATTTTATCTGACCAGACTTTCTTTTTCTCACCGGGAAATCCGGCACAGATTTCTCCGGTATTATTCAGTTCTTTTCTGGCTCTTTGCAGATCTCCAAGATGATAATAACATCTGGCAAGATAATAACTGGCTTCAGGACAATCAGGATTATATAATAAAGCTTTTTTGTAATTTTCAATAGCTTTATTCAGATATTCTAAAGATGTACCGTCGGAAAGATGTTCAAATTTTGACTTCAACATTTCTATTTCATAAAGCCCGTAAAAGACATGACCCAGCATATAATAAGCTTCATAATGATTTTTTTTTCTTTTTATACAATCATAAAAATCTTCAATAGCCTTTTTAGAATCAGCTGTTGACGATTTGTAACCCAGTGTGCCGGCAGAATCGCAGTAAGTTTTTTTCCCATCTATGGATTTTTTTAAATTACTTACCCCTTCATTAAATACCTTCTGTATCATATATCTGTTAATAATCAGATAAGAAGAAATAATTAAAATGAAGATAAGAAAATCAAGAAAAATTTTTACCATTTTCCCTGTCCTTTTATCGGGAATCTTTTCTGAAACAGAGTCGGGACAGGTATAAACAACTTCGTCCTTCACCATCTCTTCACAGGGAAGATTTTCTTTTCTCTCTTCCTCACTTTTTTTCTCTTCATCCTTCTTTTTCTCCGACTCACTTTTCTTCATTTCTTCGGTTTTTTTAACTTCTATTCTGGAGGTTTTAAACAGCTCTTTCTTCATATATGAAGCAGAGGGATATCTTTTCTCAGGATCTGAAGCGAGACATGTATTTATTATCCTGTCCAGAGAAGGATGAACGCCAGGTAAAACCTCTTTTAAGAGTTTAATTTTACCTCCCGTAAAATTTTCTTCTTTACCTGTAAGTAGATAATACATCGTAGCACCAAGGGAAAACAGGTCACTTCTCTCACTGAAATTTCCACTAAGTTCTTCAGGAGCACTGTATTTACCGGCAGGCAACATGCCTGTATGGGCAACTCCGGGAGACAGGAGATGAAAATCCAGTAAAACAATCCTTTTATCAGCGTCTTTAACCATTATGATATCAGGATAAATACTGCGATATACTATATGCTGATAATGGACATAGTCAAGGAGATCGAGTATCTGAATGGCCCATGATATGACGTTTTTCTGAGAAATTCCCGGTTTTCCCTCTTCTTTGAGTATTTCATAAAGAGATTTTCCTTTAAAATAGTCCATTACAAGATAATGTCTGCCTTTCTGAACAAAATAATTGGTAACTGCAGGAATAGAAGTATGGCGGATATTAGAGAAGAGCTTTATTTTATTTCTTAAAGTCTCCGTATGTTCCTTAATATTTGTTTTTCCATGGTTAAAAATAAGTTCTTTTACAAGACACATATTTTTAAATCTCAAGTCTTCAGCTATATATACAATGCCTTCGGGAGATTCTTTAAGTAAATACTGTATCTTATATGTATTGGATGTAGAATTTCTGACAAAGGGGGGAAGTTTTTTTGATAAAGATATTATTTTATATCTCCCGTCAAGTAACGTATCAGATGGGAATATGCAGGGTGGCTCAATATCAGTAATTTCACTGCCACAATGAAAACAAAATCTGGATTTTCCTATTTCATCATTTCCACAGTTAAGACAAAAATTTAACATTTTTCACTCTACCCGGTCAAAATTTATTAGATCTCAAGTCTCAACTCTCAACTCTTTAGCTACATCCTGAGTTCTACTAACAATCTATGGCACAGCGAAAACCCCTTAAAGGGCTTCGATAGTCAGGATTTTCAAAACCTCTGAAACTGCATGTTGCCAGTTGATTCTTTCCACCTCTATATACTTTTGTTTTACCTGTTTCATAGGGTCCTCTGTAAGGATAAGGGTAATACCAGTCAGAAGTCCATTCATATATTGTACCGACCATATCCATAACACCATAGGTACTTGCTCTGCCTGGGAAGGCTCCTACACCGGAAAGAGAAAGGTTCCCTGTAGAAAGATTCCCTGTAGAATAGTTATCCCATTCATCTCCCCATGGGTATTTTCTTCCGTCATTTCCCCTGGCAGCTTTCTCCCATTCAGCTTCAGAGGGCAGCCTCTTTCCTGCCCATTCGGCATATCTGGAAGCTTCATGCCAGTTTACGCTGACTGCAGGAAAATTCTCCATACCCTGTTTGAAATACTGTCTCCAGTGAGTAATAGCTGCTCCTGTTTCTCTTACAAATTTATCAAATTGTATATTTGTAACAGGATATTTATCTATTAAAAAAGCTTTCACTTTTGCACTGTGTTCGGGAGATTCATTTATTTCTCCTTTATCAGAACCTATAACAAATTCTCCTCCCGGGATAAATACCATATCAGGGTAATCATCTGCTATAAGTTTTTCAAGCCTCTCGGAAGATAGAATTGCGCCGGACATATCTCTGGCAGAGGAAAATCTACTGGAAAGCTTTAACTGAATGGCTTTGTTTATCACCTTTGCCAGGTTTGATGAGAGAGATGGATTTAATTTCTCCACCGGTTCTGTATTTACACCTTCAGGTTTAATACCTGTAAGCATATGGTGCATTGTAATGCCGAGTGAGTATATATCACTTCTCGGTTCAGGTTTTCCTTTGAGCTGTTCTAAAGCACAGTAACCCATAGTGCCTATAGTAGTTTTTGTTGTATTACTGCCTGCACCTACAGTTCTGGCTATACCGAAATCTATAAGTATAGCTTTCCCGTCGCTCTCTCTTATCATAATATTGGACGGCTTTAAATCCCTGTAAACAACAGGAGGGTTCTGATTATGCAGATAATCCAGTATATCCAGTATCTGAAGTGACCAGTCAATTACCCTGTCTTCTTCAAGAGGCTTACCGGCATATTCCTGAAGAATCGTTTCCACATCTTTTCCTTTTATATAATCCATGACAAGATAATACCTTCCATGTTCCGGGAAATAATCCAGAACTACTGCAAGCCCTGTGTGGCGAAGTCTGCTCAGAAGGACGGCCTCTTCTTCAAATCGTCTTATTGCGTATTTATCACCTTCAGAGGAATGTTGCAACATTTCTTTCACAGCACATTCTCTGCCAAGTCTGATATCCATGGCAAGGTAAACATATCCCATGCCACCTTTTTTTATAATATCTATTATTTCATATCTTCTTTCCAGTATATATCCTGCATCAATTATTCTGTCAGAAGATAAATCCATAAGAGGATGACCGCAATCAGAACAGAATCTGGCTTTAGACAAATTTTCAAAATGACATTTACTGCAGTTCATATATGTCCCCGGTGACAGAGGTAAGACCTCCAATGATTATAAGTCGTTACGCTAACGCGTAACGGGAGGAACTATAACTATTATGTAGTTGTTTCCTGGCAACCCCTTAGCTGTTCACCACTCACTCATTTATCTTTCCTGAAACTATGTAAATCAAAATTGACAAACTTATCTGAAGGCCCTGCTAATTTCATAGTAAAACCTTTATTTGCTTCCAGATTTATTTTATCAGTAAAAGAATATTCCTGATAGGTAACAGTAATGTTGTATTCCCCGGTTTCCAGAGATTTCAAGACTGTTTTTCCTGCCAATAAGGAGATAGAATCCAGTGTTTTACCATTAATTTCAATATTTATATGCTCATCTGTATTATTAACAAATTCCAGGTAAGGCCCTTTATCTGATGGAACATAAACCGTATTGCCAAAACTATCGGCAGCCCTGTCAATATTCTTTTTCCATGTTGATTTTTTATTGCCCTTAATCATTTTAGAAAGAAGTTTGCCGGCAATATTCAATTCTTCCCTGGATTTAATCCAGTTACCCTGTTGATAATAACATCTGGCAAGATAATAGTGTCCTTCCATATATGCAGGAGAAGATTCTATAGCCCTTTTAAATGCTTCTATAGCTTTCGGCAGTTCATCCTCTGACAGAGGAGAATTTTCAAATTTATGTTTCATTACATCCAGTTCATAAATACTATAATAACAATGACCCATCATATAATAGCCCTTCGGATCTTTATTATATCTCATGGTGTAATCATCAAATTTCATAATAGCTTCTTTATATTTTGTCATAGGGTCGGTATAACTGCCTTTACCCTGTGAATTAACATACTCTGATTTACTGTCACAGGCTTTACTATAAATTAAAAGGCCGTCATTAAATAAGGTTTGAGAAACAGTAGCGTTATATATCCAGTAAATCCCATAGATAATAGCAAGAACCAGAATTATGAGAATACAGGTAATTATATTCTTTACCACGTTTGCACTCTTCTCTGCCTGTTCTATAAGTTCATCTTTTTCTGCGGCAGATTTTCCCGTCACAGGCGGTTCAGAAACAAAGGACGGGAATTGTTTTGTCCTGGCAGGCTGGATAATCTCGGTTTTCACTGAACTTTTATCAGGAGAATTATCCCCGGGAATCTGATGGTCAGAATCTACATCCGTGGTAACATCAGGCAGTTCTATAACAGAAGGTTTTGGAATTTCAATAAGAGCTGTTGCTCTGGAACGAAAATTAATTTCATGATTATTCTTTTCTACTTTTAATATTTTCAGTAACTCCTCTTTCATTTCCTGTGCAGAACCATATCTTTCTTCCCGGTTTAATGATAAGGATTTTTCTATTATAGGAGCAAAGTCTCCATTAATATCAGGTTCATAACTCTTAAGGGGCGTGAATTTCCCTTCTGAAAAATTTTCAGATTTTCCTGTCAGAAGATAATATACAGTAGCGCCCAGTGCAAAGATATCGCTTCTGAAACCGAATTCACCTTTTTTTTCTTCAGGAGCGCTGTAATCGCCTGCAGGCAAAATACCTTTAACTTTGGCTTCAGGGTCAGCACTTGAAAGATAAAAATCAAGAAAAACAACCCTCTGATCATTATCTTTAATCATTATATTATCCGGATTAATATCACGATAAATAATAGGAGGATCCTGACGATGGGCATAATCAAGCATATCCAGTATCTGCATGGTCCAGGATTTAACATCTTCCCCGGCAAGGCCGGGATTTCCTCTGTCTTCAAGAATAGACTTAAGGCTTTTACCTTCAAAATAATCCATAACAAGATAATGTCTTCCTTTTTCCACAAAATAATTTGTAATCACA
This sequence comes from uncultured Synergistia bacterium, assembly GCA_937888925.1. Next base: position 7,286 of record CALARM010000891.1, read on the forward strand.
GGGATACAGGGATGACGGGAATTACAGAACAGGTTTATTTCTTCTCTTATTTTCTTTATATAATTTTTAAATTCATTTATTTCTCCGTAATTGAGAAACAGTTCTTTTACGACACACAGGGTTTTAAATCTCGTATCTTCAGCTTTATAAACTATGCCTCCGTCAGATTCTCTGAGTAAGGAGTCAATTTTATACCTTTTATCGAGTAAAATACCGGTGGCAAGAATCTGCAAAGGGGCAATATCTGAGAGTTCACTTCCGCACCTGATACAGAAATGATAATCTTCTATTTTTTCATTACCGCAATTCAAACAACAGGGAAGCATAAAATACAGCCCCTTTCCTTTTAACAATCAAGAGCACAGCGAAATCCTCTTGAAGGATTACGATATTCGGGAACATCAAAACCTCTGTAACTGCATGTAGCAAACTGGCTCTTACCGCCTCTGACTACTTTTGTCTTACCTTTTTCATAGGGACCTTTATAGGGGTAGGGAAAATACCAGTCAGAGGTCCATTCATAGATAGAACCAACCATATCCATAAGACCATAATGGCTCACCCTGTCAGGAAAGCTTCCTACAGAGGGAAGAGTATTAGGATCTATGGAATAACTGCTCCACTCATTGCCCCAGGGATATTTTCTTCCATCTGTTCCTCTTGCAGATTTTTCCCATTCAGCTTCAAAAGGGAGACGTTTCCCGACCCATGAGGCATACTGTTCTGCTTCATAATAGCTTACATTCACTACAGGGCAGTTTTCCGTGCCGGGTTTAAAGTTTCTTCTCCAGTGTCCGATCTTAGCACCTGTTTCTTTTACGAATCTGTCAAACTGGGCATTGGTAACAGGAAATTTATCTATTAAAAAACTTTTTACCAGAACTTTATGTTTCGGATATTCATTCGGATCTGCCTGGTCAGAACCCATCCAGAATTCCCCTGCAGGAACAAATACCATGTCAGGATAATCATCTGCAAGCAGTTTTGCAGGCA
>CALARM010000892.1 GCA_937888925.1 uncultured Synergistia bacterium
GCAAATAAATGTAATTATCATTACAGACATGTTGTATCAAAAAGAGATTTCATGGTATCAGAATACGGGGATCTCAGAATGGCATCTGCAGAAGACAGGTGTAAAACCTGTAAAAAACCTCTGGAAATAAGAAATGCCTTTGAACTCGGAAGGGCGATCATGGCAGGGAACAAATACACAGAGCCGATAAAAGCCACATTTTTCAATGAAAAAAGTGAAGAAGAACAGATTATGATGGGAGTTTATTCTCTTTCTATAAGCAGGACTATGGCAGCTATAGTAGAAAACCATCATGATGAAAACGGGATTATATGGCCTTATGAAGTGTCTCCGTTTAAAGCCGTTATATTGCTTCTTGACCCTTCCGATGACAAGCAGAGGGAAATAGCTTTTAATATCTATGACAGCCTGAAGAAAGAACATATAGAAGTCCTGATTGACGATAGAGATGCCAGGGCAGGTTTTAAATTCAAAGATGCAGATCTTCTTGGCATACCTTTAAGGATTACTGTGGGGCATAAAGCAATAAAAGAAAACATAGTGGAAATTAAGATAAGAGAGAAGAATAAAAATATTACATGTTCCGTAGAAGATGTAATAGCGGAAGTTCTAAGAAGGTTAAAGGAAAATCTTACCGGAAACCAATGAAAAATCGGCTATTCAAGCCATAATTTTCATATTTGAACAGGAGCGGAGTATATGAAACAGATGATTGACAGCAAAGCTGATATGCTGGCGAAGAAAGATTTTAGCTCAGAATGCAGAGAAGAAGATGATTTTGATCCTGCAGATTTTGTAGAATCTTTAAAACTTGAAGATATTGCCATAAAGATTAAAAATTAATTTTTATTGCAGAAAAACAAAAAAGTAAATGTTAAATATATATAAAACATTTACTTTTTTATTATGTTATAATATTTATTATGGAAGAGTTTAAATTAAAAAACTGGCTTTTAAGGATTGATCGTGGCAGAACCCGGGAGATTTTAAAGCATATAAAATCCGACGGAGAAAACTGTTCCTGCCTCTATTGTAAAAATTATATTGCTTCAAGGGATAAAATCTTTTCTAAAGAATTTTTATCTCTCATGAAGGAACTTGGTATAGATCATAAGAAAGATATCCATACAAGTCATATTGTAGAAATTGAAGAGGGATTTCATCTATATGAGATTGATTATTATTTTGCAGGTGAATTAGTCTTTGAACCACCGGTAAATAAAGTTATTAATACAGATTATTTTGCTTATCATATAAGTTCAAATCTGAATTATAGAAGAAATGAATTCCCCCTGCCTGCACTGGTTCTGGAATGTTATATTAAAATACCATGGGTTCTGGAAGAAAAACTCTGATATTATTTATTATTCACAGGTTTATACAAAAATTCAGTCAAATTATTAAGGAGTGATTGTTAATGACAAAATATGTAATCATAGGAAACGGAGCTGCAGGAGCTTCTGCAGCGGCAAAAATAAGAAAGCTTGATAAAGAAGGAACAGTTGATGTCTTTACAAAAGAAAACGTTCCTTATTACTACCGTCCTAAATTAATAGACTATCTCGCAAAAGAAGTGCCTTTTGAAAAATGTATTCTTTCCGGAGAAAAATGGTTTGCCGATAACAGGATAAATCTACACATGAATACGGAAATCACCTCCATATCTCCTGAGAAGAATGAAATTGTTACAAAAAACGGAACGGTCTTTACCTACGACAGACTCCTTCTTGCCGTGGGAGCGAACTGTTTCGTACCTCCCATACCCGGTTCTGATTCAGAGAAGGTTTTTACGGTAAAAGACAAGCAGGATACAGACAGGATTATGGAACTGGCTTCATCATCAAAGTCGGCTATAATCATTGGGGGAGGACTCCTCGGACTTGAAACGGGCAACAGTTTAAGGAAACTCGGACTTAAAGTAAAGGTTGTTGAATTTTTTCCCAGACTCCTTCCAAGACAACTGGATATAGAAGGGGCAGCCATGCTGGAAAAACAGCTTGTTTCTATGGGATTTGAATTTTATCTCGGTAAAACGTCGGAAAAAATTGAAAGTTCCGGCGATCTCATGAAACTTACTCTGAAATCAGGAGAAGTGCTGGAAGGAGATTTTATCATTATATCTGCAGGAGTAAGGCCTGATCTGAAACTTGCTGCATGTATTAAAGTGAATAAAGGCATTGTTGTAGATAATTATATGAAAACCAGTGTGGAAAATATCTATGGTGCCGGAGATGCCATAGAGCATGAAGGAAGACTTTACGGTATATGGCCGCCGGCAAAAGAGCAGGGAGAAATTGCAGGAGAAAACATGGTAAAACCTGGCAGTAAAGAATATAAAGGTACTTTATTCTCTCATAAATTAAAGGTTGTCGGAATCGATCTTGTCTCCATTGGCAATATAGACGGAGACAATAAGCTTGAATCTGAGGTTCAGAGAGATGAAAAAACTTTTATCTATAAAAAAGCAGTAATTTCTGACGGTAAAATTGCCGGTTCCATTATGTTAGGAAATATTGACGGGGAAAAACAGGTTGCTAAAGCCATAAGTGACGGCAGGGCGTTTGAAGAGGTTAAGGAATTTTTCATATAAAACCTTAACCATATTCCCCCTGCTTCTGGCAGGGGGAATAAAGAGTGAAAGGGAAGGAATAACTATATGTCAAATACCACAAAAATCATACTTGTAGTAGTTATAGTCTTTGTAATCACTGTTGGATGTGTCGGAGTTGCTTTAATCGGGGGCGGAGCGGCATATTATTATTATATGCCGGACCAATGGCTCAGTCAGGGAGATATATTATACAAAGAAGGTAAGTACAATGAAGCAATCACTTATTGCGATAAAGTTCTTGCTATTCAAAGTAAATCTGATAAAGCACTGAGTAAAAAGGGATTGTCTTTATATTATCTGGAAAAATATGATGATGCTGTAAAATGTTATGACAGAGCTCTTGAAATTAATCCTGAAAATTCAGATAGCTGGTATGGCAAAGGCCTTCTTCTGGACGATGAAGAAAAATATAAGGAATCTATTAAATGTTATGATAAAGCCCTGGATTTTACTCCGTCTCACAGGGAGGCATTGAAAAGAAAAGGACTTGCTTTATATTATCAGAAGAAATATGCAGAAGCTGTCAAATGTTACGATAAAGTTCTGGAGATTGATTCGAAAGATGGTGATACATGGAACTATAAAGGCCTTGCAGTAAGCGAACAAAAAAAATATAAAGAGGCTATTGAATGCTTTGATAAGGCTGTGGAACTGAAGCCCGACAATTATGTTGCATGGGATAACAAGGCCTATACATTGTATGACATGGGGAAATTTGAAGAATCTATTAAAGCATGTGATAAGGCAACAGATATTAATCCAAATTATTCCAGCGCATGGTACGATAAAGGATATGCTTTACATGCCCTGAAAAAATATAAAAAAGCCATTGATGCGTATGATATAACATTAAAACTGGATTCTAAGAATAAAAATGCCTGGCACATGAAAGGATTATGTTTATATGCTCTGAAAAAATATAATGATGCTCTGGAATGCTACGATAATGCTCTGAATATCGATGATAATTTATATGTAGTATGGGATAATAAGGGAAATTGTCTCAGTGCTCAAAAAAAATACAAAGAGTCTATTCAATGCTACAACAAAGCCATTGCTATTAACTCTGAATACAGCAGAGCCTTTTACGATAAAGGATGGTCCTTATATCGTCTGAAACAATATAATGATGCCCTGAAATGTTTCAACAAAAGCCTTTCAATAGATAAAGACGATTATCTTGCCTGGTATAGCAAAGGATATGTTCTCTATGATTTAAAAAAATATGCAGAATCTGTGAAATGTTACGATAAGTCATTAAAAATTTCACCTGATTATTTTGACGCATGGGCAGAAAAAGGGGCATCTTTACACAGGCTGAAAAAATATAAAGAAGCTATTAAATGTTATGATAAAGCCATAAAAATAGATTCACAGGTTGCTTTTATATGGTATTATAAAGGCCTATCTTTATTTGCTATAAAGCAGTACGGAGAAGCGGCCAAATGTGCGAAGAAGGCACTTGCTCTGGACCCTGGTTATGAATATGCAAAAGAATTAAAAAAAGCATGTAGCAGCAAATAAATGGTATGAAGTTAATAGAACTCACTCAATTTTTACTCAGAGGTGTTTCTCCTGCCATTATGATAGCCTTCATAATGAGTCATCTCATGTTTGAGGGAGATATATTTACCCGCAGAACTGACTGGAAAGATAAAATTCATCTCAT